>CANGRP010000218.1 GCA_947456005.1 Caulobacteraceae bacterium | reverse complement strand
CTCCTTCGCCCGGCTCTTCTCTTCGTCCCTGCGCGCGCCCCCGAAGGCCGCATCGAACCCGTGCAGGTCCAGGGCCTGCTTGAGCCCCTCAGTCTTCCAGATGTCGGTATGGACGGCCGATCCATGGTCGAAGGGATTGATCCCCTTCTCAAGCGCTTCGGGATTGCGATGGACAATGAGCTCGAAGCCAAGTTCGCGCGCCATACGCTCCCGCATTTCGTACATCGCCCGGAACTTCCAGGTGGTGTCCACATGAAGGAGGGGAAAGGGCGGCCGGGACGGCCAGAAGGCCTTGGCTGCAAGGTGCAGCATCACCGCAGAGTCCTTGCCGACGGAGTAGAGCATGACTGGCCGCGCAGCCTCCGCCACCACCTCCCGCAGGATATGGATAGCCTCGGCCTCCAGTCGCTGCAGGTGGGTCAGGGTGGTCCCGTGTGGCTTCTCTGTCATGCGTATGCCTCTCGACGCGCGCCCGGGAGGCGACACGCCGCATATAGAGCAAAGCTGGACGGGAAACCTGCTCATCGGCTCAAAGCGGGTCCAATTCTTCTGGCGCCCCGCCAAGAATTCCTTAGCCCTGTCGCCCCCCTTTCGCCGGCGCGGGGTTCCGCCTATGGCTTGCTGAAAGAGGAGGAGACATCGCGATGAGCCAGCAGGATTTCGGGAGTTTCGTGGTCGTTGTCACCGGCGCCTCGACAGGGCTGGGACGGGCGATCGCCGTGGAGACCGCCCGCCGGGGCGCCTCGGACGTGATCATCAACTACGCGCGCAGCGCCGAGGAGGCCGAGGCGACGGCTGGCCTTGTCCGGGCCGAGGGCGCCCGCGCCCTGCTGGTCCAGGGCGACGTCTCGAAGGATGAGGACTGTCGCGCCATCGCCGCCGCTGCGGCGCCTTTGGGGCGGATCGACGCCCTCTTCAACAATGCCGGCGTCACCAAGTTCGCCCAGAACCACGCCGACCTCGACGCGGTCTCCGCGGAGGACTTCCTCCATCTCTACGGCGTCAATGTCGTTGGCGCCTTCCAGATGGTCCGGGCAGCCCGGAGTCTGCTGGAGGCCGCCCCGCAGCCGGGTGCGGTGGTCAATACCTCCTCCATCGCCGGCGTGGCGGGCATTGGCTCATCAGTGCCCTACGCGGCGTCCAAGGGGGCGATGAACACCCTCACCCTGTCCCTGGCCCGCGCCCTGGCCCCGAAGATCCGGGTCAACGCCGTTTGCCCCGGCTTCATCGACACGCCCTGGTTCGGCAAGGGGATGTCAGAAGAGCGCGTCGCGCGCCTGCGGGAGGGGTCCGCAGCCTCGACCCCGCTCAAGGTCGCCTCCACCGCCGAGGACATTGCCGCGGCCGCCGCCTTCCTGGCGTCCAGGCAGTCGCGGCATGTGACCGGAGAGACCCTGCTCGTGGACGCCGGCTCCCACCTTGGATTCGCACCGCTGGGCATGCGCTGAGCCGGGTTCATCCCCGGTTAACCCCTATCGGGGCCTTGTGCGGAGGATTTCGCCGTCAGGGCGCCCGGAAAAGTGGCGCCCGGCGGCGGCGTCGCCTGAAACTTCGCCACTCCGGCCGGGCGCGTCCCGACGGCGGGCCGGGGTTCTGGCGGCGCTGGAGTTCAGGGAGGATGCTCCGGAGCACAGGGTCAGGCCTGATAATCAAGGGGATTGCAAACATGAAGTCAGTCAAGATCGCGGCCATGGCCGCCACCGCCGTTCTCGCCTTTGGCGTCGCCGCCCAGGCGCAGGACGCACCTTCCGTGTCCTTTAACGTCGGAGCCGCCTCCGACTACGTGTTCCGGGGTTACAGCCAGACGGACAGCAAGCCGCAGGTCTACGGGGGCGCGGACCTGGGGATCGGCATCTTCTACGCCGGCGCCTGGATCTCCAACGTCGACTTCGGCGACAGCACCGACATGGAGTACGACATCTACGCTGGCTTCAAGCCCACCCTGGGACCGGTGTCCCTGGACATCGGCCTGCTCCGCTACGGCTACACCAATCAGGAAGACGGCGCGGACCTGGACTTCTGGGAAGGCAAGCTCGCGGGCTCCGTGGCCGCCGGCAATGGGACGATCGGCGCCGCCCTCTTCTACACTCCCGAGAACTTCGGCCAGACCGGGCAGGCGACCTATGTCGAGCTCAACGGCTCCATGCCGCTGGCTGAGAAGATCTCGGTCTCGGGTGCGGTGGGTCACCAGGCCCTTGAGGGCAATGGCGACTACGAGACCTGGAACCTGGGCCTCGGCTACGCCATCAACGACACCTTCGGGATCGACGTCCGCTACTGGGACACGAACGTGAAGAAGTCGGATGACCCGAACAAGCTCACCTCGGGCCGCGTCGTCGTCGGTCTGAAGGCCGCCTTCTGAATAGGCGCCCGAGCCACAACTCACAGGGAAAGCCGTCAGCCGAGAGGTTGGCGGCTTTTCTTTTTTGGTAAATCGGCGTCTATGCCAAAAGTCGTTAAACTTACTGTGCGACTGACGGGTCGACTCAGAGACGGAACTCGTCAGGTCTCGCGTTCAGTAGCGAAACGAGCTTCGCTGCCGCCGACCAGTGGGTGTTTGGCCGTCGCAAGTAAGGAGTTGTTGCGTGGAGCAGATGGCCAACCGGGCCCGCAGTCTTCTGGCCGATTCCGCGATTGCGACAGTCGCCCTGTTCGCCGCCTTCCTGCTCACAGCGGGCCGGTCGGTTGACCTCTCGCCAGCGTCGCTGGGCGGGGTCGCGCTGCAGGCGCTGATCTATGGCGGTGTCGCGGCCGCCTACTCGGGCCTGTTCAGGCGGGAGCTGTCCCCCTGGCGTTATGTGTCGACCCCGGACGCCCTTGTCCTCGCACGGATCGCCATTCTCACCGCCGCAACCTTTCTTCTGCTTCAGTTCGCCGCCGACAGGGCGCACAGCCTGAGCCGCGCCATGCTGGCCCTGGCGCCGATCTTCCAGATGGTCGGGGCCATCAGCGCCCGGATGCTGCGCCGGGCGGCCCACGAACGGGCGCTGGACAGCTTCGCGCCCCTCAAGTCCCTGAGCGATCGTGCGCCCCAGGCGCCCGAACTTCTCCTCATCGGCCCCACTACGGCGGCCGAGACCTACCTGCGCGAGACAGGCCGCCGCCGCGACAACACCTGGACCCCGGTGGGCATCATCGCCCCGGACTCCAAGGAAGTCGGCCAGCAGGTCCGCGGGGTCTGCATCATCGAGTCCATCGAGCGGCTTGATGTCGCCCTGGGCGACCTTCGCCGGTGGAACCAGTATCCCCGCGCCATCCTCTTCCTCGATGAGCCCGCCCGGCTGCGCGGCCTGACCGCAGCCCAGCTCGGCCGCCTCAAGAACGACGGCGTGCGCCTCCTGCGCCTGCCCTCCATCGTCGACCTTTCGCATGAGGACGGCCTGGCGCTCCTGCCCATGCGCGACATCAGCGTCGAGGAGCTCCTGCCCCGCGACCCGATCGAGCTGGACCGCGTCGCCCTTCGCTCCCTGGTGTCCGGGCGCAGGATCCTGATCACCGGCGCCGGCGGATCTATCGGCGCAGAGCTCAGCCGGCAGGTGGCGGCCCTCGACGCCGGTCACGTCACCCTGCTCGACTTCTCCGAGACCGCCCTGTTCGAGATCGACAGGGAGCTGGGCGAGACCTTCCCGGCTCTGTCGCGCACCGCCGCCCTTGTGGATGTCCGGAACGCCAACCGGGTCACGGACTGCCTCCTGGCCGAACGCCCGGACCTCGTCTTCCACGCCGCCGCCCTCAAGCACGTCTCGATGGTGGAGCGTCATCCCGTCGAAGGCGTGCTGACCAACGTCCTGGGCACTTGGAACGTCGCAGAGGCGGCCCGGATCGCCGGCGCGGCGCAGATGGTGCTGATCTCCACAGACAAGGCGGTCGATCCCTCGAACGTCATGGGCGCCACGAAGAGGCTCGCCGAAGCCGTGATACAGGGCCAGCAGGAGGGCTCCGAGACCCGGTTCTCCGCCGTCCGGTTCGGCAATGTTCTGGGCTCCGCCGGGTCGGTCGTCCCGATCTTCCGGTCGCAGATTGACCGGGGCGGCCCGGTCACCGTGACCCATCCGGAGATGGCCCGCTACTTCATGACCATCCCCGAGGCCACCCAGCTGGTCCTCCACGCCACCGCCACCTGCGCCGGGGACATGAATCCCGACCGGGCCCGACTCTTCCTGCTGGAGATGGGCGAGCCCGTGAAGATCATGGATCTCGCCCGCCAGATGATTGCGCTCTCCGGCCGGACGCCTGGCAAGGACATAGAGATCGAGATCACGGGGCTTCGTCCCGGAGAGAAGCTGACCGAAGAGCTTCTCGACGGCATGGAGGATTCCGTCCCCTGCGCGCCGAAGGTGCTGGAGGTTGTCTCGCCCACCGTCATGGGCGTGGCACCGGCTCACCTGCGCCGCCTGGAGGCCATCGCGGCGCGCGGCGACACGGACGAGATCCGCCGCGCCCTTTTCGATCTCGTCGCCCAGATCCGGGGTGAGAAGCCCGCCG
>CANGRP010000217.1 GCA_947456005.1 Caulobacteraceae bacterium | reverse complement strand
CGCATGATGCCGCCAACACCGGTCGCCGCGCCCTGATAGGGCTCGATGAAGCTGGGGTGGTTGTGGCTCTCCATCTTGAAGATGCAGGCCTGGCCGTCGCCGATGTCCACCACGCCGGCGTTCTCGCCGGGCCCGCAGATGACCCGCGGTCCCGTGGTGGGAAACTTCGACAGGTGCCGGCGGCTCGACTTGTACGAGCAGTGCTCGGACCACATCACCGAGAACACGCCAAGCTCGACCAGGTTCGGCTCACGCCCGAGCCGCTCCAGGATGAGGTCATACTCGTCGGGCTTGAGCCCGAATTGGGCGGCCGTCTCGGCCATGGACTGGGTCGCGGAGGTCATGCGCCGCTTCTATCCGGACTCGCGCGCGAGGGCGATAGCCGCGCAAGGGGCAGGTTCGCCCCATCGGCATGGGCGCGGCCGGCGTCCGGCAGGAGGCGCCGCCGGCCCCCTGATGCCGCCCGCGCCTCTCAGAGATTGCCCCTCGCCGCAATGCTGGCTAGCGTCCCCCCTAGATGCTTCGCAGGCGCGGGGCGAACCAGGAGACCCAGATGGCCAATGGGGGCATATTCCGGCGTAAGTCCGTCGCCCAGATCCAGTCCGAACATGAGCACGGGGAACTGAAGCGCCCCCTCGGGGCGCTGAACCTCACCCTGCTGGGGATCGGGTGCATCATCGGGACGGGAATATTCGTCCTCACAGGCCGGGCCGCAGCCGATTTCGCCGGTCCGGGGATCATGATCTCCTTCATCATCACCGGTACGCTCTGCGCCTTCGTGGCGCTCTGCTATGCCGAACTGGCCTCGGTGCTGCCTGTTTCCGGCTCCGCGTATTCGTATTCCTACGCCTCGATGGGCGAGATCATGGCGTGGATCATGGGCCTGCTCCTGATCCTTGAGTATGGCCTCGCGGGGTCCACAGTGGCGGTGGGCTGGTCCGGCTACCTGGTCAGCCTGCTGAAGGACTTCGGTGTCGCCATTCCTCCCGCCCTCACGGCGGCGCCGGGCGTTGAGGTGAAGGATGCGGCCGGGAACGTCGTGGCGACAGGCATCATGAACCTTCCGGCCATGGTCGCCTTGCTGGCGGTCACTGCGCTCCTCGTCCGCGGCGTGACGGAATCCACGACGGTCAACAACGTCATCGTGTTCATCAAGGTGGGGGTTGTGGTCGCCTTCATCGGCATCGGCGCCTTCTATGTGAACCCTGACCTCTGGAGCCCTCTGATTCCGCCGCAGGACCCCGCGCCCCCCGCAGGGACCCCCATGGATGTCTGGAGCCAGATCTGGCGGGCCCTGGTCGGGATCGTCACGGGCGAAACCGGGTCCCAGTACGGCGTCAGCGGCGTCATTCACGCCGCTGCTGTGATCTTCTTCGCCTACCTCGGCTTCGAGGCCGTCTCCACCGCAGGCGCCGAGAGCCGCAATCCGGCCCGCGACATGCCGATTGGCATCCTCGCCTCCCTGGCCATCTGCACGGTCCTCTACATCCTGACCTCTGCGGTCCTGGTCGGCATCGTACCCTACCAGTCGCTCGACAATCCGGCCCCGATCGCCCTGGCGGTGAACGAGATCGGCCTGGGCTGGTTCGCTATCCTGGTGAAGATCGGGGCGCTCGCCGGACTGTCTTCGGTGATGCTGGTCCTGCTCTACGGCCAGACCCGGATCTTCTACACGATGAGCCGCGACGGCCTCCTGCCGGATGTCCTCTCGAAGGTGCACCCGAAGTTCCAGACCCCCTGGGTGAACACCGTCCTGGTCGGGGTCCTGGCCTGCCTCGCCGCCGGCTTCATGTCCCTGGACAAGCTGGCGGACCTGTCCAACGTCGGCGCCCTGACCGCCTTCGGCGTGGTCTGTGCGACGGTCATCTATCTGCGGTTCACCTCGCCCGGGCTTGAGCGTCCCTTCAGGGTTCCCCTGTATCCGGTCGTTCCGATCCTCGGGGTGCTGATGTGCGGCCTGTTGCTGCTGACCCTGATGAGAAGCGACCACACCCGGAACTTCTTCCTGATCTATCTCGCGGTCGGGATCGCCGTCTATTTCATCTACGGGATGCGCAGCTCCAAGCTGGGCAAGGGCATTGTCGTCGGCGGCCATGAAGCCGAGCCGATGGAACTGCCCCACAAGGGCGACTGACGGACGCGGAGACGCTGAAACAGAGAGGGCCCCTCCGCAACCGGAGGGGCCCTTTTTGTTGTCTGTCCCCCGGCCCCCTCTGCGCCTCAGGGGTCAGGCGGTCTCGAGCAGGCTCTGGAAGAGGAGGGCGCCGTCCGCCGAACCCAGCTCCGGCTCGAAGGAACGGTCCGGGTGGGGCATGAGGCCCAGGACGTTGCCGGCCCCGTTGATCAGGCCGGCGATGTCATTCAGCGAGCCATTGGGGTTGTCGGCGTAGCGGAAAACCACCTGGCCCTCCCCCTCGATGCGGGAAAGGGTGTCGGCGTCCGCGAAGAAGGCGCCCTCGCCATTGCCGACGGTCATCACCGCCTTCCGGCGGCTGCCGAAGGCGCGGGTGAAGCGGGTGTCCGGCCGGACAATCTCCAGCTCCACCGGCTTGCAGACGTACTTCAGCGCCGCATTGCGCAGGAGGGCGCCGGGCAGGAGGCCGGACTCGCAGAGGACCTGGAAGCCATTGCAGATGCCGACGACCGCAACGCCACGGCCCGCCGCCCGGCGAACCTCGGCCATCACTGGCGACAGGGCCGCCATGGCGCCGCAGCGCAGGTAGTCGCCATAGGAGAAGCCCCCCGGCAGGACGATCAGGTCCAGGCTCTGCGGCAGGGCCGTCTCGGTGTGCCAGACCATATCCACGGCGGCCCCGGTGGAGCGCTCCACGGCGACCTTGCAGTCCCGGTCGCAGTTGGAGCCCGGAAAGACGATGACGGCGGCCTTCATGGTCAGGACAGCTCGATCCGGTAGCTTTCGATCACCGTGTTGGCGAGCAGGGTCTCGCACATCCGGCGCACCTCCGCCTCGGCAGCCGCGGGCTCCACGCCGGCCAGGTCGAACTCGAGGGTCTTGCCCACGCGGACATCGGAAACGCCACCCCAGCCGAGTCCATGGAGTGCGCTCTCCACAGCCTTGCCCTGCACGTCCAGGACGCCCGGCTTCAGAAACACATGAACCCTTGCGCGCACTAGTGCAGCCCTCCCTGAATGACGGTCGGCATTTCCTTCATGATCCCCAGGCGCCGTGCGATCTCGGCGTAGCCCTCGATGGCGTCGCCGAGGTCCCGGCGAAAGCGGTCCAGGTCCAGCTTTTCGCGGGTCTGGGCGTCCCACAACCTGCAGTTGTCAGGGCTGATCTCGTCGGCCAGGACGATGCGGGCGAAGTCGTTCTCCCAGAGCCGCCCGAACTCGACGCGGAAGTCGATCAGCGAGATGCCCACGGCCCCGAAGGCCCCGTTCAGGAAGTCGTTCACCCGCAGGGACAGGGCCATCATGTCGTCGATCTCCTGGGTCGAGGCCCAGTTGAAGGCCGTGATGTGCTCCTCGGTGACCATCGGGTTCCCGAGCTTTTCGTCCTTCAGGTAGAACTCGATGATCGAGCGGGGCAGGGCCTGGCCCTCGGGCAGGCCGAACCGCTGCGAAAGAGAGCCCGCGGCGGCGTTCCGCACCACCACCTGGAGGGGGATGATCTCGAGCTCGCGGATCAGCTGCTCGCGCAGGTTCAGCCGCCGGATGAAGTGGTTCTGGACGCCGATCGTGTTCAGCCGGGTCATGAAATACTCGCTGATCCGGTTGTTCAGCACGCCCTTGCCCTCGAGCACGGCCCGCTTGGCGTTGTTGTAGGCGCTGGCGTCGTCCTTGAAGTACTGGATCAGGGTGCCGGGCTCGGGACCCTCGTAGAGGATCTTGCCGTGTCCTTCGTAGATCTTCTTGCGGCGGGTGCTCATCAGCGCCTTCTCCAGGCCTCGGGGTCGGCGTGCGTCGTCCGGAGACAAAAAGGCGCGGGAGCGACGGCCCGCGCTAAATCGGACGACTCGACGTTCGCGTCCCGTCGAGGCGAGGCCAAACTAGCCGAACCGGGGGGCGTTCGCAAACGGCGCGGCTTTCGATTGCGGACCAGCGATCCAGCGGATAGACAGCCGGGGTAACGCCTGTTTGGGAACACCATGACCTCTTTCGAAAATCGTGAGCGCGGCTTCGAGAGCAAGTTCGCCCTCGACCAGGAACAGGAATTCAAGGCCACTTCCCGGCGCAATCGCATGCTTGGCGAATGGGCCGCGGGCCTCATGGGCCTGCAGGGGGATCATGTCGCCGACTACGCCAAGGCGGTGGTGAAGTCCGACCTGGAGCTGCCTGGAGACGACGACGTGCTGCGCAAGGTCTTCGAGGACCTCAAGGGCGCCGGCGTGACGGTCTCCGAAGGCGATGTGCGCAACAAGATGGGTGAGTTCCTCGCCGTGGCGCGCCAGCAGATCCGCGACGGCAAGTAGGGCGTAGCCCGGCGAGGGGCCAATCCCGGTCGCCGCAGACCCCCTCCGGCCCGTTGCGCGACTAGTGGCCGAATACCCGGGCGAACACCGTATCG
>CANGRP010000216.1 GCA_947456005.1 Caulobacteraceae bacterium | reverse complement strand
CTACGAAGCCAACCTCTACATCGTCGCCGACCGGGCGCGCGGCCTGCACCTGGTGGCCGCCGACGCCCCGGGCCTGACCCGCACCGACTTCCGCACCATCGACGTCACCCGGCCCACCGGGGAGCTGGTCTTCGACGGTGTCGCGGCCGAGCCCCTGAAGGCCGGCGACGGCCCCGCCGCCGTGCGCGCCATGATCGACGCCGGCCGGGTCATGCTGGCCGCTGACACCCTGGGCGCCGCCCAGGACATGCTCGACCAGGCCGTGGCCTACGCCAAGGGCCGGGTCCAGTTCGGCCGGGCCATCGCCACCTTCCAGGCCGTCAAGCACATGTGCGCCGAGATGGCGGCCTCGCTGGAGCCCTGCCGGTCCCTGGTCTGGTACGCGGGCCACGCCCTCGACCACCTGCCGGAGGAGGCCTCGGTCATGGCCTGCCACGCCAAGGCGCACCTGTCGGAGGTGGGGACCTTCGTGGCCCGCACCTCCACCGAGGTGCACGGCGGCATGGGCTTCACCGACCTTGTCGGGCTGCACTACTGGTTCAAGCGCATCGGCTACAACCGCCAGGTGCTGGGCGGCCCGCAGGCCGTCCGCGCCGAGGCGGCCGCCCTGCAGGGACTGGCGGCCTGAGGCGGGGACCGGCGGCGGCTCAGTCGTCGCCGCCGTCGCCCTCCTTGCCCTTCATCTCGGCCAGGGTGCGCAGGTTCGCCTCGTGGCCATCCCGGGTGATGGTGTAGGTCATCATCACCGCCAGCATGGTCATCCACAGGGCCAGGATGACGGGAACGTAGAACAGGCCCAGGCGGAACAGGGTCTCGTCGGACACCTGGCTGGGGTCGGCCCCGGCCTGGAGGCCCGCCACGGTCAGGACGAAGGTGGCGGCGGTGAGCCCCAGGCCCCCCACCACCTTCCGGATGAAGGCCGAGGCGGCGAAGAAGATGCCCTCGGAGCGCCTCCCGGTCTTGATCTCGGCCTGTTCGACCAGGTCCGCCATCATGGACGCCGCGAGGATCTGGAAGCAGATGATCAGGCCCACGTCGATCATGGTCGTGAAGAAGACGAACCAGAAGACCAAGGGGCTGGAATTGTCCGGGAGGACTCCCATCAGGCGCAGGACGATGGGCATGGGCGAGCCCAGGAAGGCGATGAGGCCGATGATGATCGCGCCCTTCTTCTTGCCGATGGTCCGGCTGACAATGGGCGCCAGGACCGCACCGAGGATGGCCGAGACGAAGACCCCGCTGGTGATCAGGCCTGACTGCTGGGTGCTGAAGTCCCAGAAGTAGGTGTAGAAATAGAAGGCCAGGGCGGCGGAGAGACCGCCCGCGACCGATCCGAAGATGGCCGAGATGAACAGGGCCAGGAAGGACCGGTTGGACAGGGTCTCGAAGATCTCCTTGAAGACGATCAGCGGGCTGAGCCGCCGCTTCGGCGGCGCCGGCTTCAGGTGCATGATCCGGCTGTGCGTGCCGATTGACGAGGCCAGGACCGAGAACAGCAGCAGGCCGGAGGCGATCATGCCGTAGGTCCGGTAGGCCTCAGGATTGAACTGGCCGTTGGGGATGGCCGCCGTCGCGAACAGCGGGAACAGGACGATGAAGTTGAACACCGACATCGCATTGCCGCCGGTCCATCCGAAGTAGGAGCGATAGGCCTGCAGGGAGCTGCGCTCGTCGTAGTCGTCGGTCAGCTCGGGCGCCAGGGCCGTGCTGGGGATCTCGTAGACGGAGATCAGCATCCGGACCACGATGGACAGGCCCAGCAGGTAGAGGAAGAGGTGGAAGTCCTCCCAGCCCTGGGGCGGACTCCAGAGCAGGAAATAGGTCGCCGCGATGGGAACGGCGGCGGCGTACATGAACGGGTGCCGCCGGCCCCATTTCGAGCGCAGGTTGTCTGACCAGTATCCCAGGATCGGATCGAAAAAGGCGTCGACCAGCAGGGAGATGGTCAGGGCCAGACCCACGAGGCGGGCGTCCAGGCCGATGACCTGACTATAGAAGATCAGCAGGAAATAGCTGAAGCCGTTGTCCTTGACCCCGAAGGCCACGGCCCCGAAGCCGTAGGAAACCTTGGTCCAGAGGGAGGGCTTGGTCGTCTCGATCCTGGGGCCGGGCGCGCCGCCGGCTGTGGAGTCCACGCTCATCTGTTTCCCCCCGTCGGGCCATCCCGGACGCCGTCTGCGAACCTTCGCAGCAGCGCCGTCAGCCTGCGGACGCCCGACTCAAACCCAGCCCCCGGCGCCCGTCAAGACAATGCGTTGACGGGTGCGGGTTCCGGACCGTTCGGTGAAATCAGACTGCAGCTGCCAGCCGGCTCGCCTGGTTGATGGCCCGCTTGGCGTCCAGCTCCGCGGCCACGTCCGAACCGCCCACCAGGGTGGAGGCGACGCCGAGGGCGGCCAGCTCGTCGTGCAGGGCGCGCAGGGGGTCCTGGCCGGCGCAGACGATGATGGTGTCAGCCTCGATGAGGCGAGGCTCGGTCCCGATCAGGACGTGAAGGCCGGCGTCGTCGATCTTCTCGTAGGTCACGCCGCCGATCATCTGCACGCCGCGCTTCTGCAAGGTGGCCTTGTGGGTCCAGCCCGTGGTCTTGCCCAGGGACCGGCCGAGGGACTCGGCCTTGCGCTGCAGGAGGGTCACGGTGCGGTCGGCCTTCTCCACGTGGGGGACCACGCCGGTGACGCCGCCCCGGGGATGGTTCTTGAAGTCGATGCCCCACTCGGCGGCGAAGACGTCCACGTCCATGGAGGCCGAGACCCCGGCGTGGCTGACCAGCTCGGCCACGTCGAAGCCGATGCCGCCGGCGCCGATCAGGGCGACCTTCTTGCCGACCTTCGCCTTGCCGTTGATGACGTCGACGTAGCTGGCCACCATGGGGTGGTCGATGCCCGGGATATCGGGGGTGCGCGGGGTGATGCCGGTGGCGATGACGATCTCGTCGAAGCCGCCGTTGACCAGGCTGCGGGCGTCGGCCCGGGTGTTCAGCCTCAGGTCGATCTTCAGCACCTCGATCATCCGGGCGTAGTAGCGGAGGGTCTCGGAGAACTCCTCCTTGCCCGGGACCTTCTTCGCCAGGTTGAACTGGCCGCCGATCTCGCCCGAGGCCTCGAACAGGGTGACCCTGTGGCCGCGTTCCGCCGCCACGGTGGCGTAGGCCAGGCCCGCCGGGCCCGCCCCCACCACGGCGACGGACTTGGGCGCGGTGGTCTTTTCATAGACCAGCTCGGTCTCGTAGCAGGCCCGGGGATTGACCAGGCAGCTGGTCATGCGCCCGGTAAAGGTGTGGTCCAGGCAGGCCTGGTTGCAGGCGATGCAGGTGTTGATCTCGTCCTCGCGGCCCTCGGCGGCCTTCTTCACCAGGTCCGGGTCGGCCAGCATGGGCCGGGCCATGGAGACCAGGTCGCCGTCGCCCCGGGCCAGGACCTCCTCGACGACCGAGGGCATGTTGATCCGGTTCGAGGTGATGACCGGCACCTTCACCGCCTTGCGCAGGCGGCCGGTGACGCTGGTGAAGGCGGCGCGGGGCACCATGGTGGCGATGGTCGGGACCGGCGCCTCGTGCCAGCAGAAGTGGGTCGAGATGATGGTCGCGCCGGCCGCCTCGATGGCCTTGGCCAGGGTCAAGACCTCGTCCCAGGACATGCCGCCCTCCAGCATGTCCATGGCGGCGATGCGGAAGATGACGATGAAGTCGGGGCCTACGGCCTCGCGCACCCGGCGCACCACCTCCACGGGGAAGCGCATGCGGTTCTCGAAGGGCCCGCCCCATTCGTCGGTCCGGCGGTTGGTCTTCTCCACCAGGAAGGTCGAGAGCAGGTAGCCGGCCGAGCCGATGATCTCGACGCCGTCATAGCCGGCCTCGCGGGCCAGGGCGGCGCAGCGGGCGAAGTCGGAGAGCTGCTGCTCGATGCCGTCGGCGTCCAGCTCGTTGGGCGTGAAGGCGCCGATCCGCGAGCGCACCGCCGAGGCGGCGACGGCCTCCGGGGTCCGGGCCAGGGGGCCGGAATGCAGGATCTGCAGGCAGATCTTCACGTCCGGGTCGGCGGCGTGGACGGCCTCGGTGACCTCCCGGTGGGCCTCGGCTTCCTCAGGCGTGGACAGGCGGGCGCCCGGCCCGGCGCCGGCATTGGGCGAGATGCCGCCGGTGATGATCATGCCGACCCCGCCCCGGGCGCGCTCGGCGAAGTAGGCGGCCATGCGCGACAGCCCGCCGGAGGCCTCTTCCAGGCCGGTGTGCATGGAGCCCATGAGCACCCGGTTCTTCAGCCTGGTGAAGCCGAGGTCGAGGGGCGAAAACATCAGCGGGTAGCGGCTGGCGGACATGGGTTTCCTCTCCGGACAATCGCCGGGCTCTTCTGCGCGGCGCTTTCCGCCACCATCCGGGAGGCGGGGCCCTCCTGTCAAACCTGACCCTGCGTCAGGTGGGGCTTCAGGCGTACTCGAACCAGGCGTGGGAGACGACGGTGCGTTCGCCGACGCGGGCCTCGAAGATCACCCGGCCAGGGCCGTCCTTCCAGGCCAGGACCTTCAGGTCGTCGCCCGGCAGGACCG
>CANGRP010000215.1 GCA_947456005.1 Caulobacteraceae bacterium | reverse complement strand
GCGCCAGGAGGTCGACGCCGGGGGCGAGGTCCACCGTCACCCCCTCGCCCTCGCGCCAGTAGGAGGAGGCCTGGAGGACGGCGGGACCTGAGAGGCCCCGGTGGGTGAAGAGCAGGGATTCCTCGAAGGCGGTCCCGCCCGCCGTCACCCGGGCGGGCGCCGAGACCCCGGCCAGGGGCGAAAGCCGTTCCAGGAGGTCGGGCGCCAGGGTGAAGGGGACGAGGCCAGCGCGGGGGTCGACGATGGCGAGGCCCAGGCGCCGGGCGACGTCGAGGGCGTAGCCGGTGGCCCCCATCTTGGGGATCGACTTGCCGCCCGTGGCCAGGACCACCCGGTCGGCGACGACCACCCCGCTGTCGAGGGCCAGGCGAAACCCCGGCGCAGCGAGCGTCAGGTCGCGCACCGGCGTCGAAAGGCGCAGCTCCGCGCCGGCTTCCGTCATGCGGCGGACCAGCAGGTCGACCACCTGCCGCGCCGAGCCCTCGAGGAAGAGCTGGCCCAGGGTGCGCTCACGCCAGGCAATCCCGGCGCGATCGAGCAGGGCGATGAAGTCCGCCGGGGTGTATCGGCTGAGGGCCGAGATGCAGAAGCGGGGGTTGTCCGACAGGAAGCGGGAGGGATGGACGCCTAGGTTGGTGAAGTTGCACCGTCCGCCGCCGGAGATGCGGATTTTCTCGCCGGGCGTCCGGGCGTGGTCCAGCACCAGGATCCGCCGTCCGCGCAAGGCGGCCTCGGCGGCGCACATCATGCCCGCGGCGCCGGCCCCGAGCACAACGACGTCGAAACGCTCCACCGGGACGGCCCGCCGGGTCCGGATCAGTCCTTGGCGCGTTCCTGGTAGGAGCCGTCCTCGGTGAGGATGACCACCCGGGTGCCCGCCGCAATGTAGGGCGGCACCATGATCCGTGCGCCATTGGAGAGGATGGCGGGCTTGTAGGAGGACGAGGCCGTCTGGTTCTTCACCGCCGGCTCGGTCTCGGTGATCTCGAAGGTCACCGTGCGCGGCAGCTCCAGGGCGATGGGAACGCCCTCGTGGGTGGACAGGGTCACGGTCATGCCGTCCTGCAGCCACTGGGCGGAATCGCCGACCACGTCCTCACCGGCGACGACCTGTTCGTAGCTCTCGGGGTTCATGAAGTGGAAGCCCTCGCCGTCCTGGTACAGGAATGTGTAGGGGCGGTCGTCCACGAAGGCGCGTTCGACCTGCTCGGTCGTGCGCCAGCGTTCGGACACCTTCACGCCATCGGAAATGCGGCGCATGTTGAGCTGGGTGACGGGCGTGCCCTTGCCGGGATGGATGTTCTCGGCGGTCAGGACGACATAGAGCTTGCCGTCCATGTCGACGACGGCGCCCTTGCGAAGCGAACTTGCGGCGACCTTCACGTGATTGTTCCTCGAGCCTATAGGAGCCGGCCGAAGCGCGGCGATGGCGCGGACCTAGCCCATCGCCGCCCGCTTCGCCAGTCACCCCTTGTGCGGCGACGCCCGCAGAGCCCTTTCCGGAGACGTTCTTGAGCCCCTCGCCCCCTTCCCCCTCGCCCTGGTGGAGTCCGGATCGCCGGCCTGACCGCCGGCCGCGCCTGGAAGCCCGGGGTCGGATCCGCCGGGCGATCCGTGGTTGGTTCGAGGACCGGGGCTTCACCGAGGTCGAGGCTGCGGCCCTGCAGGTCTCGCCCGGCAACGAGGCCCACCTCCACGCCTTCGAGACCCGGGCGGTGACCCTCGGGGGCGGCGCCGCGCCCCTCTATCTGCACACCTCGCCGGAGTTCGCCTGCAAGAAGCTGCTGGCCTCTGGCGAAGCCCGGATCTTCGACTTCGCCCGGGTTTTCCGCAACCGCGAGCGAGGCCCCCTGCACCACCCCGAGTTCACGATGCTGGAGTGGTACCGGGCGGGAGAGGACTGGGAGGTCCTCATGGCCGATTGCGTCGCCCTGCTGGGCCTTGCCGCCACGGCGGCGGGAACCACGGCCCTGACCTGGCGGGACCGGACATGCGATCCCTTCGCCGAGCCGCAGCGGCTGACCCTGGCCCAGGCCTTCCGGGACCGGGCGGGCATCGACCTCCTCGCCACCCTGTGTCCGGGCGGAACCGGGGATGGGCGCGCACTCTCGGACGCTGCGAGGAAGGCTGGCATCCGCGTGGCGCCAGACGACACCTGGAGCGACGTCTTCAGCCGGGTCCTGGTGGAGCGGATCGAGCCCTTCCTGGGGGACGGACGCCCCACCCTGCTGTGCGAGTATCCCGCCCCCGAGGCGGCCCTCGCCCGGCGCTGCGCCCACGACCCGCGGGTCTCCGAGCGCTTCGAGTTCTATGCCTGCGGGGTCGAGCTGGCCAACGCCTTCGGCGAACTGACCGATCCGGTCGAACAGAGGCGGCGGCTGGAGGCGGAGATGGACGAGAAGGCCCGCATCTACGGCGAACGCTATCCCCTCGACGAGGACTTCCTGGCCGCCCTGGCCCACATGCCGGAGGCCTCGGGCGCGGCCCTGGGCTTTGACCGCCTGGTCATGCTGGCCACCGGCGCCCGGACGATCGAGGATGTCCTCTGGACCCCCGTGGCGGAGGCGCCATGAACACGGTCCTCCACACCCCTGCGGACCTGGTGGCGGCGGGGCTGGCTCCCGCTGGAGCGGCGGCGGAGCTGGAGTCCGTCGCCGCCCGCTACGCGATCGCCGTCACCCCGACCGTGGCCGCCCTGATCAATCCCGCCGATCCCAATGATCCCATCGGCCTGCAGTACCTGCCCTCCCCGGAGGAACTGGAAACGGCGCCGGACGAACAGGCCGATCCCATTGGCGACGGCGTCCATTCTCCCCTGAAGGGCATCGTCCACCGCTATCCGGACCGGCTGCTCCTGACCGCCACCCACGCCTGCGCCGTCTATTGCCGGTTCTGCTTCCGGCGAGAGGTGGTGGGACCGGGCGGCGCGGGGGGCCTGACGCCCGCCGAGCTGGACGCCGCCCTTGCCTACATCTCCGATCATCCGGAGGTGTGGGAGGTGATCCTGACCGGCGGTGATCCCCTGGTCCTGTCGCCGCGCCGGATCGCCGACCTGGTCCGGCGAATCGCCGACATCCCCCACGTGAAGGTCCTGAGGGTCCATACCCGCCTGCCCGTGGCGGAGCCGGAGCGCGTGAGCGAGGCCCTTGTCAGCGCCTTGTCAGGCTCGCGCCTCAGGCTGGCGGTGGGCGTCCACGTGAACCACGCCCGGGAGCTGACCCCTGCCGCGGATGCAGCCCTGGCGCGCCTCGCCGGCGCCGGCGCCCTCCTGCTCAGCCAGACCGTCCTGCTGAAGGGGGTCAATGACCGGGTGGAGGTCCTGGGCGAGCTGATGCGGGCCCTGGTGGAGCGTGGAGTGCGCCCCTACTACCTGCACCATCCCGACCCGGCGCCAGGGACGGCCCGCTTCAGGGTGTCCCTCGCCGAGGGCCAGGCCCTGGTCCGGGGCCTGAGGGGCCGCTACTCGGGCCTATGCCAGCCAACCTATGTCCTTGATATTCCCGGCGGATTCGGAAAAATCCCGGCGGGGCCAGCGTGGATTGAGCCCGCGGGAGCAGGCCTGGCCGCCACGGACCCCTGGGGCGGGACTCACATCCTCCCGGACGAGGCCTGACTCACCAGGCGCCGACGTTCGGCATGGAGGCCCAGGGCTCGGCGGGCGCCAGGGCGGGACCGGCCTGGAGCAGTTCGATGGAGATCCCGTCCGGCGAGCGGACGAAGGCCATGCGGCCATCCCGCGGCGGCCGGCTGATGGTCACGCCGCCCGACTGAAAACGCTCACACGCCGCGTAGATGTCGTCGACCGCATAGGCCAGGTGTCCGAAGTTGCGGCCGCCCTGGTAGTCCTCCGGGTCCCAGTTGTAGGTCAGCTCGACGGTGGGCGCGCGACGCTCCCGCGCCAGGTCCCGGTCCCCCGGGGCGCAGAGGAACACGAGGGTGAACCGCCCCTGGGGGCTCTCGCTGCGCGAGACCTCCTCGAGGCCCAGAAGGTCGCAGTAGAACTTCAAGGACGCCTCAAGGTCCCGGACCCGGACCATGGTGTGCAGGTAACGCAAGGTGAGTCTCCTCTCGAAAGCCGCCCCGGCGCGCCCTCGGCGACGGCGGAAACGACACGCCCGGACCGGATCTTCGCACTGCAGCAATCCTATCCGCGAATTCATTTGTGTGGGCGCCAAACTGGCATCATTGGAACCCAGCGCCAACAGGCGCAGCGCCGGGGGGCTGCTGACCCGAACACGGGCGGCCAGTGTCCCGCTTCAGGTTCCGGGGATGAGAATGCGTCTGACGTCCGCCCATAAGTTTGCGATCGGCATTGTCGTCGTGGTGGTGGTGGTGTTTGCAGCCGGGACCCTGCTGCATAACGCGCGCATGGGCGAAGAGACCGCCGCCGAGACCAAGGCCGAGGGCGCCGGGTCCAACACCCAGCCCCAGGTCCAGGTGACGCTGACGCCCGAGGGCGTTCATCCCTATAGCGTCCGGGTCCGAGGCCGCACCGAAGCAGCCCGCACGGTGAGCGTCCGGTCCGAGACGGCGGGAATCGTCGCCGCTACGCCCGCGGTTGAAGGC
>CANGRP010000214.1 GCA_947456005.1 Caulobacteraceae bacterium | reverse complement strand
CAGCCGGCGGCGGCGCAGGGCGGATTCGCACCCGCTTGATCCTCCGGGGGTCTGCGTCCAGGACCTGGATCTCGTAGCCCTCGGGATAGGCGATCACCTCGCCGCGGCGGGGCAGGCGGCCGGCGACGGCCGAGACCAGTCCGCCGACCGTGTCGATCTCCTCGTCGAGGTCGGGCGGCGCGAGATCACGCCCCAGGGCCGCCTCAAGCTCCTCGAGGGGCGCGCGGGCATCCGCCTCGAAGACGCCGTCGGGGCGCTCCTGCACGCCCGCCGCCTGGGCCTCGTCATGCTCGTCATCGATCTCGCCGACCACGGCCTCCACCAGGTCCTCGAGGGTGACGAGCCCATCCGTGCCGCCGAACTCGTCGATCACCAGGGCCATGTGGGTCCGGGTGGCCTGCATGCGCAGCAGCAGGTCTGCAGCCCGCATGGACGCCGGCACATAGAGGGCTTCGCGCTTGAGGCGCATGAGGCCGGAGTCCGCGGCCCCGCCCCGCCGGGCCTTGGGCCGGGCGCCTGTGGCCATCTGCTTGAAGACATCCTTGACGTGGACGACGCCCAGCGGGTCGTCGAGGGTCTCCCGGTAGATCGGCATGCGGGAGTGCTCGGCGTCCAGGAAGCGGGCGACCACCTCGTCGAATGAGGTGTCGACCTCCACCGCCACGATGTCGGCCCGCGGCGTCATGACGTCATCGACCCTGAGGGTCTGGAAGGCCTGGGCCTGGTCGACCAGCCGGCCGCCGGCCGACTCGGTGAGGGCTTCCGCCGCGGTGGCGGCGGGGTCCTGGCTGCGGGCCCCGAACAGCCGGCCAAGCCAGCCTCCGGGACCCCTTCGCTGTCGCCCCTCCGGGGCGGGCGCGTCATGACTGGCCATGGTCTCCTCTTTCGGCGGCGTAGGGGTCAGGCGCCCCCAGGCCCGCCAGGATTTTCACTTCGAGGGCTTCCATCTCCGCCGCGTCGGCGTCGCCCTCATGGTCATAGCCTACAAGATGCAGGACCCCGTGCGCTACGAGATGTTGCAGGTGATGCTCCAGCCGCTTGCCCTGGGCCTCGGCCTCCCGCCGGCAGGTCTCGAAGGCAAGGGCCACGTCTCCAAGCCAGCCCTCGGGATTGGCGGGGGCCGGAAAGGACAGGACGTTTGTCGGGCCGGCCTTGGAGCGGAAGGCGGTGTTGAGGGCCGCGAGGCGGGCGTCATCGGCCAGCAGGATGGCGAGGCTTCCCGGCGCGCGCACCGCCGCCAGGGCGGCCCTGGCGGCGCTGAGGGCGAGGGCCGGCGCATCCGGCGGGATGCGGTCCCAATCGCCCCCCTCCACGAGCACCTCGATGCCGCCGTCCCCGTCGTCAAGGGTCATGACGACAGGCCGGGCGGTCGGCCGTCGGCCTCGTAGGCCCGGACGATCCGCTCGACCAGGGGGTGGCGGACCACGTCCTCGGGGCCGAACCGGGCGACGCCGATCCCCTTTTCGCCCTCCAGCAGCGAGACGGCGTGGGCCAGGCCCGAGTCCCGGGGCTGGGGCAGGTCGATCTGGCTGGGGTCGCCGGTGACCACCATCTTGGCCCTCTCGCCAAGCCGGGTCAGGACCATGCGCATCTGCATGCGCGAGCAGTTCTGGGCCTCGTCGACGATGACATAGGCGTGGGAGAGGGTCCGGCCGCGCATGAAGGCGATGGGCGCCAGCTCGATCTCGCCCTTTTCGCGGCGGCGGCGGAACTGGTCCACACCGAGGATGTCGGTGAGGGCCTCCCACACCGGGGCCATGTAGGGGTCGACCTTCTCGGTCAGGTCGCCGGGCAGGAAGCCCAGGCGCTCGCCGGCCTCCACCGCAGGACGAGAGACGATCAGCCGCTCGACGTCGCCGCGCAGGAGGGCGCCGACGCCCGCCGCCACGGCCAGGAAGGTCTTGCCCGTCCCGGCCGGGCCCAGGCCGAAGACCAGGTCGCACCTGGCCAGGGTGTCCAGATAGCGGGCCTGGGCCGGGGTGCGCGGGGAGACCGGGCCGCGACGGCTCGAGGGCAGGGCGCCGGGGGGCGAGCCCCGTCCGGTCCGCGCCTGGCCGATGGCGACACGCACGTCGGCTTCGGCCACCTCCAGGCCCCGCTCGGCGCGAAGGGCCAGGACCTCCACCACCTTCTTGGCCGAGGCGCGACCGCGGACATCGCCGGTCAGGCTGACGCCCCCGCCCGGGGTCTCAACGAGCACATCAAAGGCGTCCTCGATCAGGGCGGCGTGACGGCTGGAAGGCCCGGCCACCGCGCGGGACGCCGCCTCGGACAGGGTCACGAATTCAGCTGTCCGGCTCATGCGGGCAAGGCTTGGGTCAGGAGGGTCCCCGAAAGGCTCATCCGCGCGGCGGCGTCGATCCGCACCGGCGCAATGCGGCCGATCAGATCCTGCGGTCCGTCGCAGTGGACGGCCTGGAGATAGGGACTGCGCCCCGACAGCTGGCCCGGGTGACGGCCGGGCTTCTCGAACAGCACCGGCAGGATCTGGCCCACCTGGGCGGCGTTGAAGGCCGTCTGCTGGGACTCGATGAGGGCGTTCAGGCGCGCCAGGCGCTCGTCCTTGACGGCCTCGTCCACCTGGCCGGGCTGGGCGGCGGCGGGTGTGCCGGGACGACGGGAATACTTGAAGGTGAAGGCCGAGGCGTACCGGGCTTCGCGCACCAGGGCCAGGGTCGCCTCGAAGTCAGACTCCCGCTCGCCGGGGAAGCCGACAATGAAGTCTCCCGACAGGGCGATATCGGGTCGCGCGGCCCGGATCTTCTCCACCAGCCGCAGGTAGGACTCGGCGGTATGGCCGCGGTTCATGGCCTTGAGGATGCGGTCTGACCCGGACTGAACGGGAAGATGCAGGTAGGGCATCAGCTGGGGCAGGTCGGCATGGGCGGCGATCAGGTCGTCGTCCATGTCCCGGGGGTGGCTGGTGGTGTAGCGGATGCGGTCCAGGCCCTCGATCCGGGCCAGCTGGCGGGCCAGCCCTCCCAGGCCGCCCTCACCCGACCAGGCGTTGACGTTCTGCCCCAGGAGGGTGACCTCGCGCACGCCGCGGGCGGCCAGGCTCCGGGCCTCGGCCAGGATGGTCTCGGCCGGCCGGGACCATTCGCCGCCTCGGGTGTAGGGCACCACGCAGAAGGTGCAGAACTTGTCGCAGCCCTCCTGGACGGTGAGGAAGGCGGTGACGCCCGAGGTCGAGCGCTCGGCGCCCAGTGCGTCGAACTTGGCCTCGGGGGCGAAGTCAGCGGCGAGACGCTCTCCACGCGCCCGGTGGGTGCGGGCGATCAGCTCGGGCAGCTGGTGGTAGGCCTGGGGGCCCACGACGAGGTCGACGGCGGGCTGACGGCGCAGGATCTCCTCGCCCTCCGCCTGGGCCACGCAGCCGGCGACCGCGATGGTCATGGACCCGCCCGCTGCGGCCCGCTCGGTCTTCAGGGCCTTCAGCTGGCCCAACTCGGAATAGACCTTCTCGGTCGCCTTCTCGCGGATGTGGCAGGTGTTCAGGACGACAAGGTCGGCCTCCTCCGGTCGTTCCGTCATGGCGTAGCCCAGGGGCGCCAGCACGTCGGCCATGCGCTCGCTGTCATAGACGTTCATCTGGCAGCCATAGGTGCGGATGTAGAGCCGCCGCGAGGCTGGGGGAGGGGCGTCACTCATTGATGGGAAGGCCGTACAGCTCCAGCCGGTGATCCACCAGGCGATAGCCCAGGCGGCGGGCGATGGCCTCCTGCAGGGCTTCGATCTCAGGGTCGACGAACTCGATCACCTTGCCGGTGGTCATGTCGATCAGGTGGTCGTGGTGCGCTTCTGACGCCTCCTCGTACCGAGACCGGCCATCCCGGAAATCCAGGCGCGAGATGATGCCCGCCTCCTCGAACAGCCGCACCGTGCGGTAGACCGTGGCGATGGAGATGCGCGGATCGACGGCGTGCGACCGCCGGTGGAGCTCCTCCACGTCGGGATGATCCTGGGCCTCGGACAGCACGCGGGCGATCACCCGGCGCTGCTCGGTCATGCGCATGCCCTTGGCGATGCAGAGGTTCTCTATACGGTCCAAGCGGAAGTCTCCTGTTGGGCAGGATAGGGCTTTCAGGGCGTCGTGTTAAGCGCCCGGCGCAGGACGAGGGCGTCCACCGCACCTGCGCCGGGGCGCGGATAGTAGGCTGGCCGCCGGCCGACCTCCTCGAACCCGCGGCCGGCATATAGCCGACGGGCATCGGGGTTGTCCTCAGCGACCTCGAGAAACACGGATTCGGCGCCCTCCGCGCGGGCAGCCTCAAGGGCGGCCTCCAGGAGCCGGCGGCCGACTCCGGCGCCGCGCAGGTCCGGCCGGACGCCAACCGTGAGGATCTCGGCCTCCCCCGCGATGGTCCGTACAAGGATCAGGCCCGCCCCATCCTCGATCAGGGCGACGGCGTCGAGGGCGGCGATGTCCGCGGCGCTCCAGCCGGGACGGAAGGCGGCGGCGTGCAGCGCCGCGAGGGCGTCCAGGTCCGAAGGGCCAGCCCGCCGGACGGTCATGGGGGCGCCCGCCCGCCCGGCAACCGGGCGTCTGGCGGCCTCATGTAGAGGGGGACGAGGGGT
>CANGRP010000213.1 GCA_947456005.1 Caulobacteraceae bacterium | reverse complement strand
GGCGAAGGCCGGGATCAGGAGCGGGCCCCCCGCCGCGTGGGCCGCGATCAGCTCCCGGGCCAGCAGCGCCCGGCGGGCCTCGGGTGTCACCCTTTCCCGCGCCCGGTCCCCGTAGGTCGACTCCAGGATCAGGTGATCGACCCCGGAGGGCCCCTCCGGATCGGGCATGTAGTCCCGCCCCCCCGGACCGAGGTCGCCCGAGAACAGCAGGCGGGTCGGCCCCTCCCCGGTCTCGGCCCGGACCTCCACCGAGGCGCCGCCGAGGATGTGGCCGGCCTCCCACCAGACCGCTTCAAGCCCGGGCAGAACCTGGATCGTCTCGCCTAGCCGCACCTTGACGAACTGGTCCATTACGCGGCGGGCGTCGGCCTCGGTATAGATCGGCTCGACCATCTCCCGCCCGCGCCTCTGGTTGCGGCGATTCAATTGGCGGACCTCGCTTTCCTGGATGCCTCCGGCGTCGTCGAGCATGATCCGGCAGAGGTCCCGGGTCCCGGCGGTCGCGTAGATCGGGCCAGAGAAGCCCGCCCTCATGAGCTTGGGCAAGAGGCCGGAGTGATCGATATGGGCGTGGGTCAGCAGGACGGCGTCGATCTTCCGCGGATCGAAGGGGAAGGGCTCATAGTTCAGCGCCTTCAGGGTCTTCGAACCCTGGAACATCCCGCAGTCCACCAGCACCCGGAACCCGGGGCCTCCCAGCTCGGCGCAGGACCCTGTGACGCATCCGGCGGCGCCATGAAACAGCAGATCAAGCGCCATTCTGAATACCCGGCTCCCCGCCGACACCTCGCCAGCCTGAGGGGCGAGCCTAGCGGAATCCACGCCCGCCGCCACTCTAGGTAGTTCCCCGTAGGGAACCGCCCCGGATAGGCCCGCCCCCGCCCGGCGCATAGCTTGGCGGCGTTGACCCACAAGGAGCGACGAGATGGCCCTCGCCTATGACTACAAGGATGTTCACGTCCTGCCGACGCCTCACCGCAAGGGCGAGCCAGTGACGGCCCTGTTCCGGATGGGGGTGACCATGGCCTTCGCCAAGGACGAGGAGATCTATGGCCAGGACGAGGACGCCGACCTGATCTACCGAGTCCTGGAAGGCGCCGTGCGCACCACCCGGGTCATGGCCGACGGTCGGCGCCAGATCGGGGACTTCTACCTCGCCGGCGACATCTTCGGCCTCGAGACCGGCCCGGCCCATCGCTTCGCCGCCGAAGCGGTCCGGGACAGCGTGATCCTGGTGATCAAGGCTTCAGCCCTGAAGACCACCGGCGAGGATATGCAACGTCTTGGATGGGAGGCCACCCGGCGCGAGCTTGAGCGCGCCCAGGAACATGTCCTGCTCCTTGGCCGCAAGACCGCCTGCGAACGGGTCGCGAGCTTTCTGAAGGGCCTGTCCGATAAGTCGGGCGGCGCCCCGGTGGTGGACCTGCCCATGGGACGTCAGGACATGGCGGACTATCTCGGCCTGACCATAGAGACCGTCTCGCGCATGCTGTCACAGCTGCAGTCCGGGCGGATCGTATCGTTCTGCGCGACCCGGCAGTTCCGGGTGGTGAACCCCGAAAGCCTTGCCCGGCTTGCAGATCAATCCCAGTGAAGACAGGCCGGTTCTGACCGGTTGGCGGCCCGGTCGGGCCAAGATGGAGGTGACATCATGAGTTTCCGGTCCCTGCTCGTCCACGCCCAGCCCGGCGAGGCCTCCAAGCTCCGCACGGAGGCGGCGGCGGCCCTGGCGATCAAGCTTGACGCCCTCCTGATCGGCCTGGGCGCCGAGGCCATTCCTCCCATCGCCGCCATTGACCCCTACGGCTTCGGGACGGCCCAGTGGACGCCGCTCCTCTACGAGCAGCAGACACGCAACCTGGAGGCGGCGCACGCAGCCTTCACCGCGCATGCGAAGGGCGCCCGCACCGAATGGCGCTCTGTAGGCGACCTGCCCACCCCCGCCATGGCCCGCGTGGCCCGGGCTGTCGACCTGGTGGTCACGGGAGGTCCCGCCGGCGAAGGGGATATCTACACAAGGGTCAGCACCCCTGAGCTCCTGATCAGTTCGGGCCGGCCCATACTGGTGGTCCCACCGCACGGCGGTCGTCTTGAGACCCGCCGGATTCTGGTGGCCTGGAAGGACACCCGCGAGGCCCGGCGGGCGGTGTCTGACGCCCTCTCCTTCATGCACATGGCCGATGAGATCCTGATCGTCGCCCTTGGCGACAAGGAGGACCAGGAGGCCCTGCACGCCCAGGCCGGGGACGTGGCCGGGATGATCGCCCGACACAGCATGGCAAGGCCGCGGACCCATGTGGCGGTCGCGGGAGCAGACGACGTGCAGGCGGAGCTCCTCGCGCAGGCGGACCGCATGGACGCCGACCTGATCGTCTCGGGCGCCTACGGTCATAGCCGGGCGTATGAATGGGTCCTGGGCGGGGTGACCAGACACCTGCTCAATGCCTCCGAGCGGTTCGTCCTCCTCAGCCATTAGACGCCGCGCATTCCCACGAGCGATCCCGGGCGGTAGGAGTCCGGGTCATGGACTCGGAGATCCAGAGAGAGATCGAGGGCGAGCCCGCACGGCGGCGATGGCTGGCCTATGGCCTCGCCGTGGCCGCCGTCATGGTTGTCCTGATGGCTCGGGTTATCTTCACGACCCAGCCCACCCCGCGCCTGGACCTCTTCCTCCTCGCCCCGGCCCTCCTGGCGGCGGCGATTCCCGGCGGCGCCGGACCGGTGATCCTCGCCTCCCTCCTCGGACTGGCCGGTTCCTTCGCCCTGACGGGCGGTGACGCCCTTATGGACGGCGAGGAGATCCTCGGCCTGGTGCTCTACATCGCCGCCTCCGGCGCCCTTGCGGCGGCGGCCTGGCGCCTCAGGCGCATGACCGCCACCGCGCGGACCATGCTGGCCCTTTCGAAACAGAGGCAGGATCACCTCCAGTCCATCCTCGACACCGTGCCCGAGGCGATGATCGTCATCGACGAGGCCGGGACCATCCGCTCCTTCAGCGCGGCGGCTGAACGGCTGTTCGGTTGGACCGCGACCGAGGCGATCGGCTGTAATGTCACCCTGCTCATGCCAGACCCCTACCGGGCCGAGCACGCCCAATACCTCGGACGTTATCTCGATACCGGCGAGCGGAAGATCATCGGGATTGGCCGGGTGGCGGTAGGGGTGCGCCGGGACGGTTCCACCTTCCCGATCGAGCTGGCTGTCGGGGAGATGCGGAGCGGCCGGCGGAGGTTCTTCACAGGCTTCATCCGCGACCTCACCGAGCCTCAGGCGGCGGAACGGCGGCTCCATGACATGCAGTCGGAGCTGATCCATGTCTCGCGGCTGACTTCCATGGGCGAGATGGCCTCCGCACTGGCCCATGAGCTCAACCAGCCGCTCTCCGCCATCGCCAGCTACATGAAAGGCCCGGTCCGCCTTCTGGACTCCGGGACGCCGGACCTGGACCGGATCCGGTCCGCCCTGACGGCGGCTGGGGAGCAGGCGCTCCGGGCGGGCGAGATCATCCGCCGCCTCCGCGCCTTCGTCGGCAAGGGCGAGGCGGCCATGCGCATTGAGGCCCTGCCGAAGCTGCTGGAAGAGGCCGGGGCGCTGGCCATGACCGGAGCCCGGGACGCCGGGATCCGGCTGGACTTCACCCTCTCCCCGAAGCTCGGCCCCGTACTGGCCGACAAGGTCCAGATCCAGCAGGTGGTTCTGAACCTCATGCGAAACAGCGTTGAGGCGATGAGCGAGGCTCCGGTCCGTAACCTGACCGTGCAGGCGAACCCCCTGGATGGCGGATGGGTGGAGGTCCTGATCTCGGATACGGGGCCCGGGCTCGCTCCGGAGATCCAGGAGCGGCTCTTCCAGCCCTTCGTCACCACCAAGGCCGAAGGCATGGGGGTGGGCCTGTCCATCTGCAGAACCATCATCGAGGCCCATGGCGGGGAGCTCACAGCCTGGAACCGGCCCGACGGTGGCGCTGTCTTCCGTTTCACGCTACGCACGGGGGAACTACCGCTCTCTGAAGAGGCCGACGCATGACCCCATCGTCCGCCCTGGTGCATGTCATCGATGATGACGAGGCCGTCCGCGCCTCCCTCTCCTTTCTCCTGGAGACGGCCGGTCTTGCTTGCCGCACCTGGGACTCCGCCGTCGCCTTCCTGGGGTCGGACGGATGCGGGTCCGGGGACTGCATCGTCACGGATGTCAGGATGCCCGGCATGACAGGTCTCCAGCTCGTGTCCGAGCTTTCGGCCCGGGGCATGACCACGCCGGTCATCATGATTACCGGCCATGGCGACGTCGCGATGGCGGTCGAGGCCCTCAAGCGGGGTGTGACGGACTTCCTGGAGAAGCCCTTCGACGACGAGGCGCTGGTGGCGGCGATCCGGGACGCACTCAAGAAGACCGCGAACAAGGCGCCCACCCAAGGCGGCGGCGTCTTTTCCACCATGGTGTCCTCTCTCTCGCCCCGGGAAACCGAGGTGCTCAAGGGGGTCGTGGACGGCAAGGCGAACAAGGTCATCGCCCGGGAACTCGGGATCAGCCCGAGAACCGTGGAGGTCTACAGGGCCAATGTCATGACCAAGACGGGGGCTCGGAGCCTCTCGGAACTGGTCCGGATGTCGATCCAGG
>CANGRP010000212.1 GCA_947456005.1 Caulobacteraceae bacterium | reverse complement strand
GGTGAAGGGCGGGGCCTATTTCCCGATCACCGTGAAGAAGCACCTGCGGGCCCAGGAGATCGCCGAGCAGAACAACCTGCCCTGCGTCTACCTGGTGGATTCGGGCGGGGCCAACCTGCCCCACCAGGCCGAGGTCTTTCCGGATCGCGACCATTTCGGCCGCATCTTCTTCAACCAGGCGCGGATGAGCGCCAAGGGCATCGCCCAGATCGCCTGCGTCATGGGCTCATGCACGGCGGGCGGCGCCTACGTGCCCGCCATGTCCGACGAGACCGTGATCGTGCGAGGAACCGGACCGGAGAGCCAGGGCACCATCTTCCTCGGCGGGCCACCCCTGGTGAAGGCCGCCACCGGCGAGGTCATCTCGGCCACAGACCTCGGCGGCGCCGACGTGCACGGCCGCCGCTCCGGCGTGGTGGACCACGTGGCCGAGGATGACCTGCACGCCCTGGCCATCGTCCGCCGCATCGTCGCAGGCCTCAACACCCGCCGCCCCGAAGGCCCGGTCCTGGCCGATCCCCGGCCGCCCCTCCTCGATCCCGCAGAGCTTTACGGGGTGATCCCGCAGGACGTCCGCGCGCCCTACGACGTCCGCGAAGTCATCGCCCGGATCGTCGACGGCTCGGCCTTCGACGAGTTCAAGGCCCTCTACGGCCAGACCCTGGCGTGTGGCTTCGCCCGGATCTGGGGCTATCCGGTGGCCATCCTGGCCAACAACGGCATCCTCTTCTCGGAGAGTGCGCTGAAGGGCGCCCACTTCATCGAGCTGGCCTGCCAGAGGGGCATCCCCCTTCTCTTCCTGCAGAACATTTCAGGCTTCATGGTCGGCGGGCGCTACGAGGCCGGCGGCATCGCCCGGGACGGGGCCAAGCTGGTCACCGCCGTGGCCTGCGCCGAGGTCCCCAAGCTGACGGTGCTGATCGGCGGCTCCTTCGGGGCCGGCAATTACGGCATGTGCGGCCGGGCCTATTCGCCGCGCTTCCTGTGGAGCTGGCCCAACAGCCGCATCTCGGTGATGGGCGGCGAGCAGGCGGCCAGCGTCCTGGCGACGATCCGCCGCGATGGCATCGAGGCCCGGGGCGGCGACTGGCCCGCCGAGGAGGAAGAGGCCTTCAAGGCGCCGGTGCGCGAACGCTACGAGGCCGAGGGCGATCCCTATTTCGCCACCGCCCGGCTCTGGGACGACGGGATCATCGACCCGGCCCAGACCCGCGACGTCCTGGGGCTGTCCCTGTCCGCAGCCCTGAACGCCCCCGTCGCGCCGACGCGCTTCGGCGTCTTCCGAATGTGACCGATCCCCGAAACCGGAGCCCCTCCATGTCCAACCCCATCGCCGATCCCCTGGTTGAAGGCCTCGACAGCGACGCCACCTCCGACCTCGTGCGCCTGGACACCACCCAGGAGGGCGTGGCCGTGGTCACCCTGAACCGGCCGGACGCCCGCAACAGCTTCAACGCCGAGCTGATCGGCGCCCTGCATGAGACCTTCGAGACCCTGCAGGCGGCCGAGGGCGTGCGGGTGGTCTTCCTGCGCGGCGCAGGCAAGGTCTTCTCGGCCGGGGCGGACCTGAACTGGATGCGCGACGCCGCGCACTGGACCGAGGCCGAGAACCGCGACGACGCCATGGGCCTGGCGCGGATGCTCAAGTCGCTCTGGGACCTTCCCTCCCTGACCGTGGCCCTGGTCCAGGGCGGCGCCTGGGGCGGGGGGTGCGGCCTGGCCGCGGCCTGCGACATCGCCGTGGCCGAGCGGGGGGCGAAGTTCGGCTTTTCCGAGGCCCGGCTGGGCCTGATCGCCGCCACCATCAGCCCCTACATCGTCTCCGCCATCGGCCCGCGGGCGTCCCGCGGCCTGTTCGCCTCGGCCCGGATCTTCGACGCCGACGAGGCCCTGCGCCTGGGCCTGGTGAGCGAGCTGGTGGAGGACGCCGCCGCCCTGGCCACGGCTGCCGATCGCATCGCCGGCGAGGCCATGGCCTGCGCACCGGGCGCCATCGCCGCCTCCAAGGCCCTGGTCGACGCCGTCGCCTGGCGGGAGATCGACCACGCGCTCATGGAGGACACGGCGCGCCGCATCGCCCAGGCCCGGGTCAGCGACGAGGGCCGCGAGGGCGTGGCGGCCTTCCTGGCCCGCAAGACGCCTTCCTGGGCCGGAAAGGGCTGACCCGCCCCGTGTTCCGTTCCGTCCTTGTCGCCAACCGGGGCGAGATCGCCCGCCGGATCTTCCGCACCGCCCGACGTCTGGGGGTGGAGACGATCGCGGTCGCCTCGGACGCCGACCTCGACGCCGCCCATGTCCGCGAGGCCGACCGCGCGGTGCGCATCGGTCCAGCGCCGGCGGCGGAGAGCTATCTGTCCATTCCCGACCTTGTCGCCGCGGCCCTGGAGAGCGGCGCGGAGGCGGTGCATCCGGGCTATGGATTCCTGTCCGAGACTGCAGCCTTCGCCGAGGCGGTGCAGGCGGCGGGCCTCATCTGGATCGGGCCCTCACCCGAGGCCATCCGCGCCATGGGCCTGAAGGATTCCGCCCGCGAGCGGATGATCGCGGCCGGCGTGCCGGTGACGCCCGGCTGGCAGGGAGATGACGGCTCGGAGGCGACCCTGCTGGCGGCCGCCCGTGACCTGGGCTGGCCGGTCCTGATCAAGGCGGCGGCGGGCGGCGGCGGGCGCGGCATCCGGAGGGTAGACGACGCGGCCGACTTCTCCGCCGCCCTGGCCGCCTGCCGGCGGGAGGCCCTGGCCGCCTTCGGGGACGACCGGGTCCTGCTGGAGCGCTGCATCGAGGCGCCCCGGCACATCGAGGTCCAGGTCTTCGGCGATTCCCATGGCGGCCTCGTCCACCTCTTCGAGCGCGACTGCACCCTGCAGCGCCGTCGCCAGAAGGTGATCGAGGAGGCGCCGGCCCCCGGCATGACGCCCGAGGTCCGCGATTCGGTCTGCGCCGTCGCCCTCGCCGCCGCCCGGGCCGTGGACTATGTCGGGGCCGGTACGGTGGAGTTCATCGCCGACGCCCGCGAGGGCCTGCGGGCCGACCGCATCTGGTTCATGGAGATGAACACCCGCCTGCAGGTCGAGCATCCCGTCACCGAGGCCGTCACGGGTGTCGACCTCGTGGAGTGGCAGTTCCGCGTCGCCGCCGGCGAGCCCCTGCCCCTGGCCCAGGACGAGATCGTGCTGAACGGCTGGGCGGTGGAAGCCCGGCTCTGCGCCGAGGTTCCTGAACGGGGCTTCATCCCCTCGATCGGCCCCCTGGAGCACCTGCGCCTGCCCGACGGGGTGCGGGTGGATTCCGGCGTCGAGGCTGGCGACGAGGTGGGCCCGCACTACGACTCCCTGATCGCCAAGCTCATCGCCTGGGCGCCGACCCGGGAAGGGGCGACTGAGGCCCTCGCCGAGGCCTGCGCCGGGGTCGAAACCTGGCCCCTGAAGACCAACGCCGCCTTCCTCGCCAGGTGCCTGGACGACCCCGATTTCCTGGCGGGCCGGATCGACACCGGATTCATTGGCGATCGGCTGGACCGCCTGGCCGCCGCGCCGGAGCCTTCGCCCGCCCTCGCGGGCGCTGCGGCTGCCGCCCTTGCGGCCCTCTCTGCGGAGGGGGCGAGCGCCCCCTCCCGCGACCTGGCCGGCTTCCGCCTCAATGCGCCTCCCCGCGACCGGGTGCGCCTCTGGTGCGACGGCCAGCCCCTCGTCGCCGACCTCGACGCCGGGCCCGAGGAGGCTGATCTCCTCGACGCTGGCGAGGCCCTGGTCCTGTTTGAGGGCGGCGCAGCGTTCTCCTTTTCCGCAACTCCCCCGGATCCGGAAGGCGGCTCGGCGTCCGGCGGCGATGGTTCCGTCAGCGCGCCCCTTCCCGGCAAGGTCGTCGCCGTCTCCGTCGCCGAGGGCGCCCGGGTCCTGCGGGGCGACATCCTCGTGGTGATCGAGGCGATGAAGATGGAGCACGGCCTTGCGGCCCCCTTCGATGGGGTGGTCGAGGGTCTGTCGGCGGCGGTCGGCGACCAGGTCCGCGAGGGCGAGCCCCTGGCGCGGGTGCGGAGCGAGGCGCCGTGACCCTGCACATGATCCGGCTCTGCGTAGGCTGCGACACCATCGAGGACCTCGTGGCCTGGCACGAGAACAGCCCGGACCCCTGGCCCCTGCACACCCGGATGGCGCCCAAGCGGGTGGAGGAACTGCTCGACGGCGGCTCCCTCTACCGGATCTTCCGCGGCCTGATCCTGTGCCGCCAGGTGATCCTGTCCATCTCCCGGGTCGAGGCGGGGTCGGAAAGCCACTGCCGGATCGACCTGGAGCCCCGGATCATCCGGGTGGCGCCGACGCCCCGGCGGGCCTTCCAGGGCTGGCGCTATCTCGACCCGGCCGACGCCCCGCCCGACCTGGACGAGGCCGGCGGCGGCGATCTGCCCGAGGACCTGGCTCGTCGCCTGCGCGAGGCGGGGGCCTGGTAGCCGGCCTCAGACCGCCATGTTGTCGATGAGCCGGGCCCGTCCCAGCCAAGCGGCGGCGAGGATCCGTCCCGGCTGGCCCGCAGGCAGAGGGCCGGGGCCCAGCCGCGACAGGTCGCCAGCGTCGCGCACCTCCACATAGTCGACAGGCCCGAAGCCCGCCGCCTGCAGCCGGGCGACCGCCCCGGC
>CANGRP010000211.1 GCA_947456005.1 Caulobacteraceae bacterium | reverse complement strand
TGATTCAAGCTACCGGCGCCGGGTTGTCGAAGTGTTGACAGTCCCCGATCGCGACGCTGACCACAAGCCTTCGGTCCCGTACCGAGGGGCTATACCCCAAACCTGTGGCATTGTCGTCATGGGGCGAATCCGGGGATTCCGCTCCTTCGTTCAACCTGTAGCAGTCGAAATTCCGGACGTGCCGAAGCCCAAAGCCAGAGAGAGAGTTCAGGTCGACCTCGCGCCGGAGGACTTCCCGGAGGATCCCTCACGCCCGGTCGGGGTGGTCGCCTTTGACTTCGACGGGACCCTCACGGTCCGGGACAGCTTCACAGCCTTCCTCGCCTGGCGGGCAGGTGCGGCGGGGTGGGTGCGGGGCCTGGCGGCCCTGGCGCCGTCAGCCGGCCGCTACCTCGTCAACCACGATCGAGGCCTCCTCAAGGCGGCGACCGTCCGGCGCTTCCTGGCCGGAACGCCGCGGGTGGAGCTGGAAGCGCAGGCCCGGGCCTTCGCCGAAACCCACGCCACGCGTCTCCTGCGGCCGGACGCCCTGCGCTCCTGGCGGTATTGGCGCGCCCGGGGCGCGACCCTGGCGATCGTCACGGCCTCGCCCGAGATCCTCGTAGCGCCCTTCGCCCGAGGGCTGGGCGCCGACCAACTGCTTGGAACGCGGCTGGTGGAGGACGCAGAGGGGCGGATCACAGGGGAACTGGACGGCGCCAACTGCCGCGGCGCGGAGAAGATGCGCCGGCTGACGGAGGTCTTTGGCCCCGACATGAGCCTGGCGGCGGCCTACGGGGACACCTCGGGAGACACCGAGATGCTGTCACGGGCCGCCCACGCCGGCCTCCGGGAATTCCGGGCGCGCCCCTGAGCGGGGTCAGTCGTCCCCGCGGTTCTCCTGGACCTGGTCGACAAGGCCCCAGTCGCGGGCTTCCTCGGGGGTCATGAAGGTGTCGGCGTCGAGCTTGTCCTCGACTTCCTCGTAGGTGCGCCCGGTGTGCTTGGCGTAGATCTCGTTCAGGCGACGCTTGATCTTCAGGATGTCCTCGGCATGGCGCTGGATGTCCGAGGCCTTGCCCGAGTAGCCGCCTGAGGGCTGGTGCACCATGATGCGGGCGTTTGGCAGGCTGATGCGCTGGCCGGGCGCACCTGCCGCCAGCAGGAAGGACCCCATGGAGGCGGCGTAACCCATGCACAGGGTCGCCACCGGGCTGCGGATGTACTGCATGGTGTCGTAGATGGCGAGGCCGGACGACACCACTCCACCGGGGGAGTTGATGTACATCTGGATCTCCTTCTTGGGGTTCTCGGCCTCAAGATAGAGGAGCTGGGCGCAGACCAGGGCGGCCATGCCGTCCTCGACGGGACCTGACACGAAGATCACCCGCTCCTTCAGGAGCCGGGAAAAGATATCGAAGGCGCGCTCGCCCCGGCTGGTCTGCTCGACCACCATGGGGACAAGGTTGAGGGCGGTCGTCACCATATCCGGCATTGGCGTGCACCTTCAGGCTGGAGCGGCGACTCCTCAGCAGAGGCGCTCGATTCCGATATCGCGTCTCGACCGGGCCATGGCAAGGCCGCGCCCCGGATTCTCCCCGGTCTAGCCCTTGTAGGCCGCCGGCATGTCATCCTCTTTCAGGAGCTCTTCCTTGGAGACCGTCTCGTCCTCGACCTTCGCCTTTGAGACGATCAGGTCGACGACCTTCTCCTCAAAGATCGGCGCCCGCAACTGGGCCTGGGCCGAGGGGTTCTGGCGGAAGAATTCGAAGATCTGCTGAGCCTGCGGACCGTAGCGCATGGCCTCGGCGCGCATCGCCTCCGCCAGTTCCTGCTCGGTCACCTGGACATTGTTCACCCGACCGATCTCGGCCAGGACCAGACCGAGCCGGACCCGCCGCTGGGCGATCTTGCGATATTCCGCATCAAGTTGGTCGTCGGTCTTGTCGGCGTCCTCGGGCGGCAGGTTGCCCGCGCTCTTGTCCTGCTGGAGCTGGTCCCAGATTTGCGAGAACTCCGCCTCGACCATCCGCGGCGGCAGCGGGAAGTCATGCTTCTCGTCCAGGACATCGAGCAGGGCCCGCTTCAGCTTGAACCGGGTGGCGCTGGCGAACTGTGACTGCAGGTTCGACCGCAGCAGTTCCTTCAGCTTCTCCAGGTCCTCGATGCCGAGGCGCTTGGCGAGCTCATCGTCGATCTTGCTGGCCTTGGGGGCGCGGACTTCCTTCACCGTGACGGTGAACTCCGCATCCTTCCCGGCCAGCTGGGACGCCTGGTACTCGGCGGGGAAGGTCACCTTCACCAGCACCTCGTCCTCGGGCTTGGCGCCGACCAGCTGCTCCTCGAAGCCCGGAATGAACTGGCCCGACCCCAGGGTCAGGGTGGCGTCCTCGGCCGACCCGCCCTCGAAGACCTCGCCGTCCACGCGGCCCACGAAGTCAATCAGGAGCTGGTCCCCGTCCTTGGCCTTCACCGTCTTGCCCTTGCGGGGCTCGTAAGTCTTGGAGGACTCCGCCAGCTCGGCGACGGCCTCGTCGACCTCCTGGTCGGTGGGCTCGTAGACCGGGCGCTTCAGGGAAATGGCCGAGAAGTCGGTCGGCTCGAACTCCGGGATGACCTCAAGGGCGATCTCGTAGGAAAGGTCGGCCTTGCCCTCGACAACCTGCTGGATGTCGCCATCGGGGCGCAGGTCAGGTTCACCGGCAGGCCTCAGGTTGTTGTCCGAGAGGACCTTCTGCGTGGTCTCGGTGATCGTCTGCTCGACGACCTCGCTCATCAGGGAGCGGCCGAACATCTTGCGGACGTGGGCCGTCGGCACTTTGCCGGGCCGGAATCCCTTCAGGTTGAGGGTGGGCGTGATCTCGGCGATCCGGGCCTCGACCTTTTCCGCCAGCAGGGCGGAGGGCACGGTCACGCCGTAGACCCGGCTCAGACCTTCAACGGACTTCTCAACGATCTGCATCGACATTCAAGCCACCGGACCCTCCGCGCTTTGCGCAGGCCAGATCCGCCTTCTTCCGGAAAAACGGGCGCCGCCGGAACCCGGCGGCGAGGGGGCGACCTTATGTCACGCGACCGGCTGCGGGCCAAGAGCAAAGCCGTTCGTTGGGACACGCCAGCGCCTGAAATCCGCGAGGAGTCGGTCCAATCGGGACTCCCGGCGCGCGGCGGCGTCAGATATCACCTCGCCACGCCCTCTGCGGACAGTCGCGGAGGAGATTTCGGGAGACGTTCGTGACGGATGATCCTGCTCCACCGCCCGGAGAGGCTCCCTTCCCCGGCATGGCTTGGATCCCCGGCGGGGTCTTCACCATGGGTTCGGACCGCCACTATCCCGAGGAGCGACCCGCCCGGTCGGTCCGGGTCGACGGCTTCTGGATTGACCGGACTCCCGTCACCAACGACCAGTTCGCCGCCTTCGTCGCAGCGACAGGACACGTCACCGTGGCGGAGGTCGCGCCCCGCGCTGAAGACTATCCCGGCGCGCCCAAAGCCCTCCTGCGGGCCGCGTCAATGGTCTTCACCCCCACACGCGGTCCGGTCCCCCTGAATGACGCCTCCCAGTGGTGGCGATGGACGTTCGGCGCGGACTGGCGCCACCCCCTCGGGCCCAGAAGCAGCCTGAAGGGACTCGGTGATCATCCTGTCATTCACGTGGCCTGGCCGGACGTGGAGGCCTATGCAGCCTGGGCGGGAAAGGCCCTGCCCACCGAGGCCGAGTGGGAGTTCGCCGCCTGGGGCGGGGGGGCAACCACAACCGAGTTCGCCTGGGGCGAGCAACTGACTCCCTCCGGACGGCAGATGGCCAACATCTTCCAGGGCGACTTCCCCTTCCGGAACACCGGCGAGGACGGCTTTGACCGCACATCACCCGTCGGCGCCTTCCCAGCCAACGGCTACGGGCTCTCAGACATGATCGGCAATGTCTGGGAGTGGACGGCCGACTGGTATGGACCCCATCAGGCTGGCCCGAAGTCCAGCGCCTGCTGCGCCGTGGAGAACCCCAGGGGCGGCCAGGAGGCCGCCAGCCTGGACCCTGCCCTGCCGGACATCCCGATCCCCCGGAAGGTCCTGAAGGGGGGCTCCTTCCTCTGCGCGCCATCCTACTGCCGCCGCTACCGCCCGGCCGCGCGACACGCCCAGTCCATCGACAGTTCGATGAGCCATCTGGGGTTCCGCTGCATTGTGCGTCCCAAGACCTGAAACCCGTCCGCCGCTTGTATCCGGAGAGCAGCCGCCATAGGACGGCCTGGCCGTCGCCCTCCTGGCGGAATTGGTAGACGCGCGGGATTTAGGTTCCCGTGCCGCAAGGCGTGCCGGTTCGAGTCCGGCGGAGGGCACCAGGCTCAGTGGCGGGCGAACAGGCCTGACAGGACCGCCGGGACCAGGCCTGGCAGGTCTTCGGAGATCAGGCCGGGACCAAACCGGTCAGCGGCCTCGGCATGGATCCAGGCGCCCGCACAGGCGGCTTCGAAGCTGGGGGCTCCCTGCGCCAGAAGCCCCGCGACAAGGCCTGCCAGAACATCTCCCGATCCGGCCGTCGCCAACCAGGCAGGTGCGTTCAGGGTGACCGCCGCCCGCCCGTCCGGATGGGCGATCACAGTATCCCCTCCCTTGAGGAGGATCACCGCCCCGGCCCGCCTCGCGGCCTCCCGGGCCGCTGCGATCC
>CANGRP010000210.1 GCA_947456005.1 Caulobacteraceae bacterium | reverse complement strand
CTGGTGGAGCCCGGACGAGACCCGCATCGCCCTGACCCGGGTGGACCTCACCACAGTCGACGTCGTCGAGCGGTTCGACGTGAACGCCGCCGGCGCCGTCATCGTACCGCAGAGATACCCCCGGACCGGCCGTCCCAACGCCCGGTTGGAGCTGTTCGTCCAGTCCCTGGCGGACGGCGCCCGGGTTCCCGTGGACCTGGGGCCGGACCCCGACATCTACCTCGCCCGGGTCGACTGGTCCCGCGATGGCCGGACCCTGTACGTGCAGCGACAGTCCCGGGACCAGAAGCGGCTGGACCTGCTGGCGGTGGACCCGGCGACCGGAAGGTCGCGGGTCCTGCTCACCGAGACGAGCGCGCACTGGGTCGAGCTGACCGACGATTTCCGCCCCCTGAAGGACGGGTCCTTCCTCTGGACCTCGGAACGGGCGGGCTGGAAGCACATCGACCTGCACGGCGCCGATGGCCGACGGATCCGACAGGTCACCAGGGGCGACTGGCCCGTCGACGCCATCCAGGGGATCGACGAGGACCGCGGCGTCGTGCTGTTCACCGCCAACCGCGACACGCCGGTCGAGCGCCGCCTCTACGAGGCGTCCTGGAAGCGCCCGTCGGCGCCCCGGGCCCTGACGCCCTCCGGCGGCTGGTGGACTGTCAAGGTCGCCGCTCGCGGCGGCGCCTTCGCCGGGACCTACGAGGATCCCGCCACCCCGCCCAGGACAGGCCTCTACCGGGCCGACGGGGGACTTGTCCGGTGGATCGAGGAGAACCCGCTGGACGCCAGCCATCCCCTCGCGGCCTACCGGGACCGGCTGCGCACCCCGACCTACGGGACGATCAAGGCGGCGGACGGGTCCGACCTCTGGTGGTCCATGCGCACGCCGCCGGGCTTTGATCCCTCCCGGAAGTATCCGGTGGTGGTCCGGGTCTATGGCGGGCCGGGCAGCGCCCAGGTCCGCAAGGTCTGGCATGACCCGGCCGACCAGCTCTACCTGCAGGCGGGCTTCATCCTCTTCTCGCTGGACAACCGGGGCACGCCCAACCGCTCCACCGCCTTCAAGACGGCCATCGATCGACGACTGGGCCAGCTGGAGGTGGACGACCAGATCGCCGGGGCCCGCTGGCTGGCGACCCAGCCCTATGTCGATCCGGCCCGGATCGGCGTCATCGGCTGGTCCTATGGCGGCTACATGGCCCTGATGCTCCTGACCGCGCCGGACACCCCCTTCGCCGCCGGGGTCTCGGGGGCGCCGCCCACCGACTGGACCCTCTACGACACCCACTATACCGAGCGGTTCATGGGCAAGCCCTCGGAGAACCCGGAAGGGTACTCGGCCTCCGAGGTCACCGCCCGGCTGGGACGGTTGAAGCCTGGCGGGCTGCTGCTGATGCATGGCATGGCCGATGACAACGTCACCTTCGACAACGCCACACGGGTGATGGCCGACCTGCAGGCGCGCGGGACCCCCTTCGAGACCATGGTCTATCCCGGCCTGCGCCACCGCGCCGGCTGGACCCAGGCCCACCTGAAGCACCGCACGGAGACGACCCTGGACTTCTTCCGGCGGAAGCTCGAGCCCGGACGTTAGGGCGCCGACGGAACCGCCGTTGACCCCCTCACCCGGCTTCGCCGGGAGCTCCCCCTGATGGGGAGCAATCGAGCGCTCCAATTCCTCCCCCAAGGGGGAGGTGGACCGCAAAGCGGGCCGGAGGGGGTCAACGGCCTTTCAGCAAACTCCTGCACCTCGCTTCACCGGGAGCCCCCTCTTGGGGACCAATCGGTGCGGTCATTCCTCCCCCAAGGGGGAGGTGGCCCGGTGCGAGGCCCCGGGTCGGAGGGGGTCAACCGCGGCGCCGGCTCAGGCCGCCGCCAGGGCCTTGTCGAGGTTGGCGGCGACCTTGTCGATGAAGCCCTCGGTGGTCAGCCAGCCCTGGGAATCGCCGACCAGCAGGGCCAGGTCCTTGGTCATGGAGCCGGCCTCGACGGTCTCCACGCAGACGCGCTCGAGCGTGTGGGCGAACTTGGCGAGGGCCTCGTTGCCGTCCAGCTTGGCGCGGTGCTCCAGGCCCCGGGTCCAGGCGAAGATCGAGGCGATGGAGTTGGTCGAAGTCGACTCGCCCTTCTGGTGCTGGCGGTAGTGGCGGGTGACGGTGCCGTGGGCGGCCTCGGCCTCCATGGTCTTGCCGTCGGGGGTCAGCAGCACCGAAGTCATGAGGCCCAGAGAGCCGAAGCCCTGGGCGACCTGGTCGGACTGGACGTCGCCGTCGTAGTTCTTGCAGGCCCAGATGAAGCCGCCGTTCCACTTCAGAGCCGAGGCGACCATGTCGTCGATCAGGCGGTGCTCGTAGGTCAGGCCCGCTTCCTTGTACTGGGCGGCGAACTCGGCCTCGTAGATCTCGGAGAAGATGTCCTTGAACCGGCCGTCATAGGCCTTGAGGATCGTATTCTTGGTCGACAGGTAAACTGGATAGTTCCGCTGCAGGCCATAGGCCAGGGAGGCGCGGGCGAACTCCCGGATCGACTCATCGACGTTGTACATGGCCATGGCCACGCCGGAGCCAGGGAAGTCGAACACCTCGTGCTCGATCTCCTGGCCGTCCTCGCCGGTCCACTTGACCGTCAGCTTGCCCTTGCCGGGGACCCGGAAGTCCGTGGCCCGGTACTGGTCGCCGAAGGCGTGGCGGCCGATGATGATGGGCTGGGTCCAGCCCGGGATCAGCCGGGGCACGTTGCGGCAGATGATGGGCTCGCGGAAGACCACGCCGCCGAGGATGTTGCGGATCGTGCCGTTCGGCGACTTCCACATCTTCTTCAGGTTGAATTCCTTCACCCGGGCCTCGTCCGGCGTGATGGTGGCGCACTTGACGCCGACGCCGTGCCGCTTGATCGCCTCTGCGGACTCGATGGTGACCTTGTCGTCCGTGGCGTCCCGGTGCTCCATCCCCAGATCGTAGTAGTCGAGGTCGATCTCGAGGTAGGGGAAGATCAGCTTGTCCTTGATCCACTGCCAGATGATGCGGGTCATTTCATCCCCGTCGAGGTCCACGACAGGGTTGGCGACTTTGATCTTGGCCATGACGGGCGCGCACTCCTCGGCGAAACGATACGGTTCTGATGGTGCTATACCCGCCCCTGAGCCCGGCGCAAAGGCCGCGGGGACGGCTTGCGCCTCAGGACGCCAGGCCTGAAAAGGACGGCCATGGACTTCGTCGCCCCCACCGTCATCCTGGATCGTCCCCAACTGGCCGAGAACATCGGCGCCGTGGCGCGGGCCATGGCCAATTTCGGGCTGAGCGACCTCCGCCTTGTGGCGCCCCGTGATGGCTGGCCCCAGGAGCGGGCCTGGGCCTCCGCGTCGGGGGCGGAATGGCCGCTCAACGCCGCCAGGGTCTATGGGACTGTCGCCGAGGCCGTCGCCGACCTGGCCTTCGTCCAGGCGACCACGGCGCGTCCCCGCGAACTCCAGCTGCCCGTCCTGACCCCGCGGGACGCCCTCGAGCGGGCCCATGGCGAGGCTGCGCAAGGGCGGCGGACGGGGCTTCTGTTCGGCGGGGAACGGGCCGGACTGGAGACCGCCGACATCGCCCTCTGCCAGACCGTGGTGACCCTGCCGGTCGACCCGCGCTTCCGGTCGCTCAACCTGGCCCAGGCCGTGATCATCCTGGCCTATGAGTGGCGCATGCGCCTGGACTCCGGCGCTCCGGCCAGCTTCCGGCCTGGCCCGGAACCCGCGCCGGCGGCGAGTCTCATGGGGCTCTATGGCCACCTTGAGGACGAGCTCGAGGCCGCCGGCTTCTTCCATCCGCCCGAGAAGAAGCCCTCCATGGTCCAGAACCTCCGCTCGGCCCTGGGCCGGGCCCGCTTCAGCGAACAGGAGGTGCGAACCTTCCGGGGCGTGATCACCGCGCTGTCGCGCGGCCGCGGCCGGGTCCTGGAAAAGATCGCCCGCCAGAAGGCCCAATCGTCCGGAAAGGAAACCGCATGAGCGACCTTGAAGCCCTCCGCGAGGCCGCCCGCACGGCCTATGTCTTCACCCTGCCGCTGATCGAGATCGCCACGACCCGAAGCCGGGGCCTGGCCGTCGGCTCGCCCATGAACACGTTCGGGCACATGCGCAGGCTGGCCGACCACACCTCGCGCGCGGTGACGACGCCGAACAACGACACCTTCTACTCCACCGCCCAGGTGGACCTGTCCGACGGGCCGGTGACCCTGACCCTGCCGCCGTCCGGCGACCGCTATCTCTCGGTCCAGTTCATGGACGCCTACAGCAACACCTTCGCCCTCCTGGGCACGCGCACGACGGGCGGGGAGGGGGGGACCTACACCCTGGTCGGGCCCGGTGACGCCGCCTTCCCGGGACCGCGGGTGCTGCGCGCGCCGACCCGGCACGTCTGGGTTCTGGCCCGCGTCCTCGTGGCGGGACCTGAGGACGCGGCCGACGCCAAGGCGGTGCAGACGGGCCTGTCCATGCAGGGGCCGGCCACCGCAGATCCGGGGACCTTCGCCAATCGGGGGGCCGACTGGCGGGACTACCTGGAGTCCGCCGCCCAGCTGATGCGGCTGAACCCGCCGCCGGTCATGGACGGCCGGATCCTGGAGCGCATGGCGCCGCTGGGCCTGGAGGCCTTCGAGCCGGACCGGTTTGCGCCGGAAGAGGCGACGGCGATCGCCGAGGG
>CANGRP010000209.1 GCA_947456005.1 Caulobacteraceae bacterium | reverse complement strand
GGCGGGGGGATTGACCCCCTCAGTCAGCTTCGCTGACAGCCCTCCCTTGGGGGAGCAACTGGCTCTCTCATTCCTCCCCCCAGGGGGAGGTGGGCCGCGCAGCGGGCCGGAGGGGGTCAACAGAGATCCAGCCGTCTCTTCACCCGTCTCGCCGGGAAGGGCGCAGGTCAGGCCAGGACGCCCACACCGGGGAAGAGACGCTCCAGCTGGCCCTGGGCCTGGTCGGTGAGGCTGACGGTCAGGGCGACCGAGCCATCCTCGGCCTCGCGCCGCTCCAGCACGCGGCCATGGCGGTAGAGCCAGGCGATCAGGTCGCCCTGGCCTGCGGCCGCGTGAATCTCCACCGGCGCCGCCTCGTCAATGAGGCCGGAGATCCGGGTCAGTAGAGCCTCGCACCCCTCCCCCGACACCGCCGAGACCAGGACGGCGGCAGGGCGGGCGAGCCGAGCGTCGGCCCGCCGTTCCTCCTGGGCCTCGGCGTCCAGTCGGTCCGCCTTGTTCCAGACCTCGATGACCCGCCGTTCCTCCACTTCAACGCCCAGGCGGTGGAGCACCTCGCGCACGTCCGCGGCCTCGGCGTCACTGTCGGGGCTGGCGATGTCCCGGACGTGCAGAATGACGTCGGCCTCCTTCACCTCCTCGAGGGTGGCCCGGAAAGCCTCCACAAGCTCGTGCGGCAGGTCGGAGATGAAGCCCACCGTGTCCGAGAGGACCACCGGTCGCCCGCCGGGAAGTCGCAGGGTGCGCAGGGTCGGGTCCAGGGTGGCGAAGAGCATGTCCTTCGCCTCGACCCCGGCGGAGGTCAGCCGGTTGAACAGGGTGGACTTGCCGGCGTTGGTGTAGCCCACCAGGGCCACGGAGGGCGCCGGCGCCCTCTTCCGGGCGGCGCGCTGAAGGGTCCGGGTGCGGCGCACCTCATCCAGCTCGCGCTTCAGGCGACCGATCCGCTCCGCGATGAGCCGGCGGTCGGTTTCGATCTGGGTCTCGCCGGGACCGCCCATGACCCCAAAGCCGCCGCGCTGGCGTTCCAGGTGGGTCCAGGTGCGGACCAGGCGCGAGCGCTCATAGGACAGCCGCGCCAGCTCGACCTGTAGGCGGCCCTCGCGCGTGCGGGCGCGGCGGGCGAAGATCTCCAGGATCAGGCCGGTCCGGTCGATCACCTTGACCTTCCAGGCCTTCTCCAGGTTGCGCTGCTGGACGGGCGTGAGGCTGTCGTCCACCACGACCACATCGGCCTCGGCGGCCTCGCAGAGGGCGGCGATCTCCTCAACCTTGCCCGAGCCGAACAGGGTGGCCGGGGTCAGGCGCCGCAGGTTGACCACCAGACCCTCGCGGATCTCCAGGTCCAGGGCTCGCGCGAGGCCCTCGGCTTCCTCGAGCCGGGCGGCGGGGCTGCGCCCCTGTCCGCGTCCCTCACGCTCGGGATGGATGACCAGGGCGCCCTGGACGGGCGCTTCGCGACTGGTGCTGCGACCGGTCAATCGGCGTCGTCTTCGTCCGGCTCATAGAGCTGGACCGGCTGTGCGGGCATGATGGTGGAGATGGCGTGCTTGTAGACAAGCTGCGACTGGCCGTCGCGGCGCAGCAGGACACAGAAGTTGTCGAACCAGCTCACGACGCCCTGCAGCTTGACGCCGTTGACGAGGAAGATGGTCAGCGGCGTCTTGGTCTTGCGCACGCTGTTGAGGAAGGTGTCCTGCAGGTTCTGCTTCTTGTCGCCGGACATGGCTTTTTTCTCTCTTGTTGGGCGGGGCGCCTCGCCCCCGCCATCGACCGCTAGATCGCCGCGGCTCTGGCCTCCGCAATATAGAGGTTGCGAAGCCGGGTTGCCACAGGTCCCGGGCGACCGGTGCCCACGGGCTTCCCGTCAATCGCCACCACCGGCATGAGCAGGGCGCCGGCCCCGGTGAAGAAGGCTTCCCGGGCCGTCATTGCTTCCTCCAGGCTGAAGGCCCGTTCCTCGATCCGGATGTTTTCCGTCCGCGCCACCTCCAGCAGGGTCGCCCGGGTGACCCCCCGAAGGATGTTGGCCGAGGTGTCGCGGGTCACCAGCACGCCGGCCGCCGTGACGATCCAGGCGTTGGACGAAGCGCCCTCGGTCACCAGGCCGTCGGCGTCGATGAACCAGGCCTCAGCCGAGCCCGCTTCCCGGGCGGCCTGCTTGGCCAAGACGTTAGGCAGGAGGCCCACCGTCTTGATGTCGCACCGTCCCCACCGGTTCTCGGGTGTCGTGATCACGCCCACGCCGGCGGCGGCCCGCGCCTCCGCCGCTGCAGGATCGGTCCGCTTGACCGTCACCACGACCGCCGGAGCGACCGGCTCGGTCGGGAAGGCGTGATCCCGGGGCGCCACACCACGGCTCACCTGCAGGTAGACCAGCCCGTCCTCGATGCGATTGCGCCGGACCGTCTCCTTCAGGACAGTGGTCAGGGCGGCGCGGCTCATGGGCATGTCGATGGACAGCTCGCCCAGGCTCCGCTCCAGGCGGGTGAAATGCCCCTCAGGGTCGCACAGTCGCCCGTCGGACATCGCCCAGACCTCGTAGACGGCGTCCGCCAGCTGGTAGCCCCGGTCCTCGATGTGCACGGCGGCGTCGGCATGGCGCACATAGGCGCCGTTCACATAGGCGATGCGTCCCATCAGCCCTCCTCCCCTTCCGAAATCGTCTTGGCGCCGGAAAGCCCAAGGGATTTGAGCTTCCGGTGCAGGGCGGACCGCTCCATGCCGATGAAGGCGGCGGTCCGCGAGATATTGCCCGAGAACCTCAGCATCTGGGCGTGCAGGTAGTCGCGCTCGAACACCTCCCGGGCCTCCCGCAGCGGCAGGGCGATGATCCTTTCGGCGCCAAGACCGGCGGTCGCGCGCTCCCGCGTCTCGGGCTCGGGAGGGATCATCTCGGCGGTGATCGGCTCGGCGGGATCCCCTGAGGCCAGGATGAGCAGCCGCTCGATCTGGTTGCGCAGCTGGCTGAGATTGCCCGGCCAGGTGCGCACCTGCAGCGCCGCGACGGCGTCATCCGACAGCCGGCGTCGCGTCAGGCCGGCGCCCTCGGAGATCCGCTGGACAAAGAAGTCCACAAGCTCCGGGATGTCCTCCCGCCGCTCGGCCAGGCCGGGAACGCTGAGGGGCACCACATTGAGGCGGTGGAAGAGATCCTCACGGAAGCGCCCCTCGGCGATCTCCGCCCGCAGGTCGCGACAGGTCGAGGAAACCACCCGAACGTCCACCTGGACGTCGGAAGCGCCGCCGACCCGTCGGAACCGCTGGTCCACCAGGACCCGAAGGATCCGGCTCTGGGTCTCCCGCGGCATGTCCGCCACCTCGTCGAGGTAGAGGGTGCCTCCGTGCGCTCTCTCGAACACCCCGATCTTGGCGGGGCGGCCCGCCTCGCCCTCCTCGCCGAAAAGCTCGATGTCCACGCGCTCGGGCGTCATGCCGGCGGCGCTGATCACCATGAACTCGTTCCGCGCCCGGGGACTGGCGGTGTGGATCATCCGCGCCACGGTCTCCTTGCCGGCGCCAGGAGGACCGGCGATCAGGACACGGCTGTTGGCCGCGGCCAGCTTGTTGATCAATCCGCGCAGCTGCTGCATGGCCGGCGAGCGGCCAATCAGGCCGTCGGGGGTCAGGGTCCGGGCCCTCAACCGGCGGTTCTCGCGGCGCAGGTTGGTCGCCTCCAGGGCGCGCTCCACCAACAGGAGCAGGCGATCCGACTTGAAGGGCTTCTCGAGGAACTCATAGGCGCCGCGCTTGATGGCGCTGACCGCCGTCTCGATGTTGCCGTGGCCGGAGATCATGATCACCGGCAGGTCAGCGTCCAGCCCCTTGACCAGGTCCAGGAGCTCCAGACCGTCCATCCCGCCGCCCTGCATCCAGATGTCCAGGATGAGCAGGGACGGCTTGCGCGCCCGGATCTCCGCCAGGGCGGATTCGGAGTCGTTCGCCGTTCGGACCGCGTAGCCCTCGTCGGTGAGGATCCCCGCCACCAGTTCGCGGATGTCGGCCTCATCATCCACCACAAGCACGTCAGCCGCCATCAGGCAGTCTCCTGTTTCAGTGTTGTCCGGAGGGCGTTCGCAGCGGGCAGCGGCAGCCGCAGGAGGATCCGGGCGCCAGGCCCGGCCTCGGCATCCGCCAGCACCAGGTCGCCGCCATGGTCCTCCATCACCCGCTTGACGATGGCCAGGCCCAGGCCCGTCCCCTTTTCCCGCGTGGTGACATAGGGCTCCGTCAGCCGGTCTCGGTCCTTGTCCGGCAGTCCCAGGCCGTTGTCCTCGATCACGAAGGCAAGGCCCGCTTCGTCAAGTCTGATGTCGGCCAGGATCCGGCCTGCCGGGTCCGGCTGGGCGGCCAGCCGCGCCCGGACCGCCTCTGCGGCGTTCTTCAGCACGTTCGCCAGGGCCTGGGCCAGCATCCGGCCGTCCACCCGCAGGGTCACGGATGGCAGCGGCTCGCTGATCACCCAGTCGATGTCAGGGTCGGCCACCCGGCGGGCGAACACCGACTCGCGAAGGATCTCAGCGGCGTCCTGGTCAGAGAGCTGGGGCGTCGGCATCCGGGCGAAGGCCGAGAATTCGTCCACCATCCGGCCGATATCCCCCACCTGCCGCACGATGGTCTCGGTGCAGCGGTCGAAGGTGTCGAGGTCGGCGGCCTCCACGTTCCGGCGGAACTTGCGGCGGATGCGCTCGGCGGAGAGCTGGATGGGCGTCAGGGGATTCTTGATCTCATGC
>CANGRP010000208.1 GCA_947456005.1 Caulobacteraceae bacterium | reverse complement strand
GATCGGTAGGCCGGCAGCGAGGCCCCGGCGATGAGCAGGCCTGGCGCGCTGCCGGCGTCGAACTCATAGGCCAGCGCCGAGAAGTTCACCGTAAGGGAGCCCGCACCGCCCAGCGAAACAACGGTTTCGCGCAGCAGGCGGACCTCGCCATCGGGGCGCCGGTCGACCAGCTTGACGACGATGTCGCCGCCGCCGGACATGAGCACCTGCAGGGTGGCGCTGGCCGAGCCGGTCATCAGCACCTTCCTGTCCAGCGGGGCGCCGGGCAGCTCCACCACATCGGCGCGCGCCAGCAGGGGCTGTTGGTCCTCCATGCCCGAGCTCACCGTCAGATGATTGCCGCCGAGGGTGGGAGCCGGCCGGTTCGGATCGATCATCAGAGTCTTCGACGGCGCCGCCAGCGGGCGGGTCTGCAGGACGGCGGCGGCGGGGGGCCAGGTGGCTGAGGTCAACAGCCCCGCCTCCGGCTTGCCGGCGACCCGGTACTGAACGGTGGGCCACCCGGCGACGCCGTTGTTGGAGCCCTTCAGCCAGTAGTCGAACCAGGCGAACATCGGTTGTGAGGGCCACAGGTCGGGGTCGTCGATGTCATAGTGGGTTCCGTCCAGCACGATCAGCTTCTGATTGCCGCGCGCCGCCTGCATGCGCCCATAGGACTTGAAGGCGCTCTCCTGAAAGAAGTCGTGCCACATCGACACGTGCAGCGTCGGCGCGGTGATGCGGTCGGTGACGTCCTGCGCGGCGCGCGAGGAGGCGGTGCTTCCCGCGGCGAGCAGGGCGCCCCAGCGCGGCTGCAGCTGGCTGACGATGGGGAAGTCCGGCGTGATGGGCCGTGTCCACCAGCTGGAGGCGCTGGGATCGCCCTCTTCGACGGCGCCGAACATCTCGACAAGCGCCTCGCCCGCTTCGCCCTGGAGCTCGAGGATGCGTTGCGGTGTCAGGCCCAGCCGGGCGTCGTGGTCCTTGCTGTTCTCGGTGGACTGGTTCAGCACGAAGGGCAGCAGGGCCTCCCACTTGATCCGCCCCTCCGGGAAGATCACGCCGCCGATAAAGTCAGGAGAGGTCGCCTGCGCAAAGACCGCCCGCACGGACGCTCGGCCGGCGGCTGCGGCCTGCAGGGAGACGACCCCGCTGGCGGAGTCGCCGAACACACCGATCTTCCCGTTGGACCAGGGTTGCTTCTCGACCCAGCGGATCAGGGCGTCGCCGTCCGCCACCTCGTCGAGGAAGAGGCTGAAGAGGCCGTCGGACTCATAGCGTCCGCGAACGAACTGGACCACCAGCGCATAGCCGCGATCAGTCGCCTCGGTCCAGCCCACGTCCGCCGGACTGGCCTCGATCCTGGCGTTCGGATGGTCTTCGGGGAAGCCGCTCACGGGGGTGATCGGCAGGTCATAAGGCGTGCGCATGACCAGCACGGGAAAGGGGCCGACGCCCTCCTTCGGCAGGTAGACATAGGTCGCGAGGGGGGTTCCGTCGGCGCCCTTCACCTTGGACTCAAGAACCCGATGGCCAGCCGCCGCCTTGCGGAACTGATCCACCCCGACAACATCAGGATCGGGCCGGGAGGCGCTTACGGAACCACCACCGCCACACGCCGCCAACAGCAGTCCCAGGCACGCTGCAAGCCACACCCCTATCTTCATCACTGATCTCCTCGCCAGAAGTCGCCGCGGCATCGGGCGACAGGCCCGTTCGGCGTGCGGGCAAGCTAGGAAGGGGCCCCGACCCCGTCGACGCGCGATGCACAGGCGGCGGGCGGAGCCCCGGAGAGCCTGCACGAACGGCCTGCGGACTGAACGAACGGCGTCGATCCGGCGGGGCGGACTTCACGAACGGCAGGCGATGGGACCGCGCCACCCCGTAGGCTCCGGTCAGGGCGGCGGTGCGGCGCGAGGCCCGACGCTGGATCACAGAGCCTTCACCCGGGTGGCCAGGACCTGACCCTCACCGACGGGTTCGGCGGGAAGCGTCCAGCCCCGTGAGGGGTTCCTGGCGCCGCGGCATGTGATCGATGAGGGGGTGGAGCAGGTCCGCGACGGGTCGATCGCCGACCATGAGCCCGATCCGCAAACAGCGACCTTGGTGAAGCCGGTCGGGGCCCCGTCAGCCAAGGCGGCTGAGGCGATCACCATCCCCCTCCGTAATCGCCCTGACCCCGCCGCCGCTTGCCCCCGCGCGCCGGCGGGCACAGTCTGGGCTCCTCGCGCCACGGGGCGCGCGGCCTGGGAGGGCGACATGGACGCAGAGGTGGCGAGGGCCGATCCGGCCCGCCTGCCCACCATCCGCCGGGTGGGGTGGGGCGCACCGGTCAACTGGCTGACCGGCGCCATGGGCGACCTGTCCCGGGCGCCGCTGGCCGCCTTCTTCCATGGCCTGGTCCTGGCCCTGGTCAGCGTGGGCCTGTCCGTCTCCCTGCTCAGCGCATGGGGCGCCTTCTGGACGATGGCCCTCACCTTTGGCTTCATCCTGGTGGCGCCCCTGCTGGCCATGGGCCCCTATGAGACCGGCCGCCTCCTGGAGGCCGGGCACAAGCCCACCCTGGGGCGCACCCTCCTGGTGCGTCGCGCCCTGAGGGCCGATGTGGCGGCGCTGGGGGTGGGCCTCTTCGTCCTCTTCGCCCTATGGCTGCGCGCCGCCCAGGTGGTGTACGGCCTGTCGACCTTCACTCTCCACGAAACGCCCGCCCAGCTGGCCGCCTTCGCCTTTGGCACGGAGGCGGGCAGGGTCATGCTGCTGACAGGCTCGGTGGTGGGGGCCGTCTTCGCCGGCCTCACCTTCGCCAGCGTGGTGGTGGCCGCACCCATGCTGCTCGACACCCGGGTGGGGGTTTTCGCCGCCGTCGCCACCAGCGTGCAGGCCACCCTGGCCAACCTGGGGCCGATGCTGCTCTGGGCCGCCCTGATCGCCGGCCTGGTGGCGCTCAGCGCCGTCACCGGCTTCCTGCCGATGATCATCATCTTCCCCTGGCTGGGCCTGGCGAGCTGGCGCGCCTTCCGCGACCTGGTGGCGCAGGACGGCATGCTGGGGGCGGAGGGGGTCGGGGGCTAGGCGGGCTCGGCCGGCGCGGGCCGGTAGGGCGCCACCTCTATCTCGGCCTCGCGCCGCCGGGCGTCGGCGATGTCGCAGCTGTTCTGCATGCGCATCAGGGTGTCCATCGAGACGCCAAAGGCCTTCTCCACGCGCAAAGCCATATCCGGCGACAGGGCCGCACGTTCGTTCAGAAGGGCCGACAGTGCCGCCCGAGTTACGCCCAGGGCGGCGGCGGCGGCCGTGACCGACAGGCCCAGCGGCTCCAGGATCTCGTGCCGGATGAACCCGCCCGGATGGGCGGGGCGTTTCATGCGGACACCGGCTGCAGCCTCCATATGGGCCTCCTAGTGATAGTCCTCATAATCCAGGTCGATGATCTCGATCGCCCCAGCGTCCAACCGGAAGGTCAGCCGCCAGTTGCGGGTCACGAACAGGCTCCAAACCCCCTTGCGGTCCCCGGACAGCTGGTGGGCCTTCCAGGACGGGACGGACCTGAGCTCGTCCTCCCGCTCCATGTCCTGGAGGAAGGTCACCATCCGCCTGAGTTTCGACGCCGAAGCGGGCGGCAGCCCGCTGGCGTCATCCTCAAGGATGAAGCGTCGCAATCCCTTATGGATCACGTTCCGGATCTTCATGGCCAAGGATGGGATGCAAGACGTAAAGTGTCAAGCGACGCAATACACCCGAGACATCTCCCTACCGCCCCGTGAACACCGGCTCCCGCTTCTCCAGGAAACTGGCCACGCCTTCGCGGTGGTCCTCGGTCTTCATGAGGGTGCGGATGGTCTCGATGGCCCAGCCGCCCAGCTCGCGGGGATCGCCGTAGGCGGCGCGGCGCAGGCCCTCCTTCATGTAGCGCAGGGCCAGCGGCGGGTTGCAGGCGATGCGGGCGGCCAGGGCCCGGGCGCGGTCCATCAGCTCGGCGTGGGGGGTCACCTCGCGGACCAGGCCGATGCGCAGGGCCTCCTCGGCGTCGATGACGTCGCCGGTGAAGAGCAGCTCCGCGGCCTTGGCGGGGCCGACGATGGCCGGCAGGCGGTAGAAGCCGCCGACGTCGCAGGTCAGGCCGCGCTTGATGAACAGCTCGGCGAACTTCGCCTTTTCACTGGCGATGCGGATGTCGGCGTAGAGGGCCAGCTCCATGCCCCAGCCCACCGCCGCGCCGTTGACGGCGGCGATCACCGGCTTGTCGCACTCCAGGGCCGCAATGGCCGCCGGCGTCGGGGCGTGGCGCACGGTGGGCGGCGGGGGGATGGCGGGCTTGGGCCCGGCCATGATCTCGCGCACGTCGTCGCCGGAGCAGAAGGCCGGGTCGGCGCCGGTCACGATCACGCAGCGGGCGTCGGGGTCACGGACGGCCTGGCGGAAGGCGCGCTCCAGCCGGTCATAGGCGTCGAAGTTGAGGGCGTTCCTCTGCTCGGGCCGGTTCAGGGTGATTACCGCCACATGGTCCTCGACGCGGTAGGTGACGGTCTCGTTCTCGCCGCTCATGTCGGGCCTCCCTCCGGTGTTTGCGCCATGATGGCGGGCGCAGGACGGGGGGGCAAGGCGGGCCGGGGCCGGTGTGGCTAGCTCGTGATCTGACCGGGCTTTGTAGCTCGTGAAGTGTCCGGTTTGTCGAATGGCTCTGTGGAGGGCCGATTGATGAACCGGGCGCGTATCGACGAGGGCATACGACAGATGCGTTTTGAGGAGCTTTTGG
>CANGRP010000207.1 GCA_947456005.1 Caulobacteraceae bacterium | reverse complement strand
TCATCTGATGGCGGCCGGTTCGGTCCACGGCCTGCGTCCCCTGCGCTACGAGCGCAAGATCGCCCGCCGCCGTGGTGCCGTCCCGCTCGAAGGCGCGGATGACATTGCGGCCCGTGGTCCAGCGGTGCACCTCGTCCGGCCCGTCCACCAGCCGCTGCGAGCGAATGTGGGTGTACCAGGCCGCCAGGGGCGTATCGCGGCTGTAGCCCAGAGCCCCGTGCAGCTGGATGGCGGTGTCCACCACCTTGTGCACCATGTTCGCCAGAAAGACCTTGGCGATGGAGTTCTCCTGCCGCAGGTCCATGCCTTTCTCGGCCTTGTAGGCGATGTGGAGAAGCATCAAGCGGGCCATGTAGAGCTCGCTGGCGCAGTCGGCCAGCATCCACTGGACGCCCTGCCGCTTGGACAGCTTCTGCCCGAAGGTCTCGCGTGAGGTGACGTGCTTGACCGCCAGATCAAGGGCCCGCTGGGCCAGGGCCACATTGTGCATGCCATGGCGCAGGCGGCCGTAGGCCAGGCGGTGCTGGCCCATGTTGAAGCCATTGCCTTCGCCGCCCAGCAGGTTCTCCGCCGGGACCACCAGGTCCTTGATATCGATCTCGGAGTGGCCGCCGCCCATGATGTGCGAAAGCGGGCCTTCCGCCGCCATGGTCGGGATATCACGCTTGATGATGTAGCCGGGGTTCGGAAGCTCGACGATGAAGGTCGAGTAGCGCTGATGACGGGGCGCCTCGGGATCGGTCATGGCCATGACGAGGGCCAGGTCCGCGGCGCTGGCGGCGGACGAGAACCACTTCTCGCCGTTCAGGACGTAGTTGCCCTTGCCGTCCTTCACCGCCCGGGTCTGCATGCCCGTGGCGTCGGCGCCCGCGGCCTTCTCGGTCATGGAGTAGCAGACGCGCTTCTCGCCGTTCAGAAGCGGCTTGAGGTACTTTTCCTTCTGGAAGTCGGTGCCGTGCGCGAGCAGGGTCAGCATGGTGGCGTCGTCAGGCCCCTGGCTGTTCATCGACAGGGCGCCGAGGTGGCTCTCGCCGAGTTCCATCTGGACCAGGGCGTTGGCCAGCGGACCCAGGCCCATGCCGCCGTGTTCCTTCGGGATGAAGGGGCTCCACAGTCCCTGAGAGCGCGCCTTCGCCCTGAGTTCGGCCAGAACGACCCTGAAAGACTCGCGGTCCACCAGACGCTTCTCCGCCGGAATGCATTCCTCGTGCACCCAGCGGCGGACGCGCTCGCGCATCGCCTTTGCGTCTTCCGGAATCTCGAAATCGATCGCCATGGTTTTCTCCCCTGTTTTTTGGATTCAACTGTGAGGTCGGACGCGTCCGGGGGCAAGACCCCGGCGAGGCCTCAGGTCAGGTCGACCCGGTAGATCTGTTGGGCCGTCCCGGAGAACAGCGCAGTCTTCTCGGTCGCCGAGGCCCCCGCCGCCAGCCGCTTGAAGGCGTTCCAGAGGGTCCGGTAGTCGCACGCGCCCAGGTCCACCGGGAAATTGCTCTCGAACATGCAGCGATCGGCCCCGAAGGCCTCGATGCAGGTCTCCACATGGGGACGCCACTCTCGCGCCAGCTGGTCAGACGACGCCGGCGGATCGGACAGGAAGGAGGGAAAGGCCGGGAAGGCCATGGCGAGGCCGCCGATCTTGCAGGCCACGTTCGGCAGGGCGGCCAAGGCCTGGATCTTCTCGCGCCAGGTCGCGAAACGCGCATCGCGTTGTCCGGCGTAGACGCCAAGACCCAGGGGCGTACCCACATGGTCGACGATGATCTGGGTGTCCGGGAAGGCGCGGGCGAGGTCGATGAGATCGTCGAGCTGGGGCTCCAGCAGCCAGGCGTCGAAGGAGAGGCCAAGGGGCGCAAGCTGAGCGAATCCTTGGCGGAACCGGGCGTCCCGGTAGAGGCCCGGGGGGCGTCCCGACAGCGGCCCCAGGACGGCGGGGTCAGGGTCAGAGGACGCCGAGTGCCGGATTCCCCGGAATCGCGGGCTGGCCGCCATGTGGGCCTCAAGCACCTCGCGAGCCGCGACGCCGAGGGTCAGGTCGACATGGCCGACGATGGCTGCACAAGCCCGGACATCGCCATAGATCCCGCTGGCCGACATGGCCGCGACCCCATTGACGAACTCGGTCTCGCCCACAGGCCGGAAGGCGGGCTCGGCGCCCTTCCGGTACATGGCGCCGCATTCCATGTAGACCGTGGCCACCACCTTATGTCCGCTGGTCATGTCGGCCAGCAACTCGTCGAACAGGTATCTGGGGGAGAGCCGGATCACCGCCTCGAAGGGATGGGACGGCGGGGCGAGGTCGGCGCCGCGGGCGCCCGGCCGGTCCCACAGGTGGTGGTGCGGATCGATGATCGGCAGGTCGGGCTCGAGGATCGGCTCCGGGGGAGTCAGGGTCCGGGTCATGTGGGCGTTCTCCCTTGGCTTTTCCGCACCTTGCCGCCAGCCCCCATCCGCCGCAAGCGCGGTAAGGTTGCCCCCCGCCCCGCACCGCGTCACAAGAGGACATGCTGGATATCGCCCTCCCCTCCGCGGACGCCCTGATCGCTCTTGGACAGGTCATCATGATCGACCTGGCCCTCGCCGGGGACAACGCTGTCGCCGTTGGCCTCGCGGCCGCTGGCCTGCCGGCCGAGCAGCGGCGCAAGGCCATACTCTACGGCCTCATCGCCGCCGTCGTCCTGCGGCTGGGCCTGGCCGTCGTAACCGTCCAGCTCCTGCAGTTGATCGGCCTTCTCCTCGCCGGCGGCATCCTCCTGCTCTGGGTGTGCTGGAAGATGTGGCGCGAGCTCCGGGAGGGGCATGAGGCCGAGGCCGCCGAGGCGGCAGAGGCCCTGGAGGAAGCCACGGGCGTCGAGTTCGAGGGCGAGCCCACCACGACGCCGCGTCCCAAGACCATGCGCCAGGCCATGACGCAGATCTTGCTGGCGGACGTAGCCATGTCCCTGGACAACGTCCTGGCGGTGGCTGGCGCGGCCCGCGAGCACGTCTGGGTCCTGGTGGTGGGCCTGCTGCTGTCCATCGCCCTCATGGGCCTTGCCGCCACCTGGATCGCCAGCCTTCTCCAGCGCCACCGATGGCTGGGCTTCCTCGGCCTGGTCATCGTCCTCTATGTCGCCCTGCACATGATCTGGCAGGGCCATCGCTCGGTCGTGATCGACCTCGGCCAGACGCCCGCCTACAACGCCGCGGCGCCGGACGTTGTCGATATCAGCCCCGAGGAGGAGGCGAGCCGGCAGGCCCTGACCGGGCGATAGCTCAGTCGGCTTCCGGCCCGCCGAACCGGGCCCGCCAGGACTCGACCTGATCGCCCTCGATCTTCCGGAACAAGACCTCGGGCGCCTTCACCTCCCGCCCGGCGGGCAGGAGATCAAGGGCGGCCGTGGCGTCCGGCCAGGGGGCGTCCGGGGACTCGCCTACCGCCTTCGCCACCACCTCGCAGGTGAAGGGAATGAAGGGCCGGGAAACCCGCGCGAACAGCGCCACAAGGTTCAGGCCCATCCGCACGGAGACCGCCGCCCGTTCCCGGTCGGTCTTCACCGCGGTCCAGGGCGCCGCCTCGGTCAGGTACTGGTTGCCCAGCACCCAGAGCTGGCGCAGGGCCTGGGCGGACTTGCGCATTTCGAGCGCCTCAAGCTGGGTGGTCAGCTCGCCCAGCTTCTCGGCCACGTCAGTGCGCAGGCGCGCCTCCAACGGCCCCTCTTCCCCGCCTTCCGGGACCCTCCCCTCGAACCGACTCTCCGTGAAGCGCAGGATGCGATTCACAAAGTTGCCGAACACGTCGGCAAGGTCGGCGTTGATCTGAGCCTGGAACTGCTCCCAGACAAAGCTCGCATCCGAGCCCTCGGGGGCGTTGGCGATGATCCACCAGCGCCAGTAGTCCGGCGGCAGGAGCTCCAGGGCCTGGTCCATGAAGACCCCGCGCTGCTGCGAGGTCGAGAACCGGCCGCCGTAATAGTCCAGCCAGTTGAAGCCCTTCAGACGGTCGACCAGCTTCCAGGGAGTGTTCGAGGCCGGCGTCCAGGCGCCGTCCGGGCCCAGCCGCTCGTTCACGCCGATCAGGGTGCAGGGAAAGCCCACCGTGTGGAAGGGCACGTTGTCCTTGCCCATGAACTGGACGTAGGTGACGTCCGAGGCCGCGTCGCCGCGCCACCAGCGCTCCCAGTCCGCGCCCGTCGCGTCCGCCCACTCCCGGGTGGCGCCTATGTACTCGATGGGGGCGTCGAACCAGACGTAGAAGACCTTGCCCTTCAGTCCCTCGACGTCCGGGAGAAGACCCTCGGGGTTGGGACCCCAGTCGGCGGCGTTGACCGGCACGCCCCACTCCAGGTCGCGGGTGATCCCCCGGTCCTGCAACCCGTCGCCATCGTTCAGCCATTTCCGCGCGATCGAGGTGGTCAGAACCGGCCAGTCGGTCTTGCTGCCGATCCAGGCTTCCAGCCGGTCGCGCAGGGCGCGCTGGCGCAGGTACAGGTGCCGGGTTTCGCGCACCTCCAGATCGGTTGAACCGGAAATGGCCGAGCGGGGGTTGATCAGATCGGTCGGGTCCAGCTGCTTGGTGCAGTTTTCGCACTGGTCGCCCCGCGCCCTGTCATAGCCGCAGTTCGGGCAGGTGCCTTCGATATAGCGGTCGGGCAAAAAGCGGTTGTCAGCCACCGAAAACACCTGCTTTTCGCTGACCTCTTCGATAAAGCCGTTTTCAGCCAGCTTTCCGGCGAAATGCTGGGTCAGGCGGTGGTTG
>CANGRP010000206.1 GCA_947456005.1 Caulobacteraceae bacterium | reverse complement strand
GGGCGTAGGCCTCGATCTTCCGGAGGGCGCTGGCGAGGGCCTCCGGGTCTCCGGAAATCTCGGCCCCCGCCCGGTCGGCCTCGTACTCCCGGCTGCGGCTGATGGCCATCTGCACCAGGGCGGCGGCGATCGGCGCCAGGATCATCACCACCAGGCCCAGCCAGCCGGGGCCACGGCGTTCCCCGTCCCCGGTCATCCCCCCGAAGGCGGCCAGATTGGCGAGGGTCGAGATGGCGCCCGCGATCGTCGCCGTCACCGTCATGGTCAGGGTGTCGCGGTGCATCACGTGCGCCAGTTCGTGGGCCATGACGCCGCGGATCTCGCGTCGGTCCAGCATTTCCAGGAGGCCCCGGGTCGCCGCGACCGCCGCGTTCGCGGGGTTCCGGCCGGTGGCGAAGGCGTTCGGCTGGTCCTGGTCGATGATGTAGATCTTGGGAAGGGGCATCTGCGCCCTGGCCGCAAGGTCGCGGACGTCCGAGGCATAGGCCCGGACGCGTGGGTCCGGGTGGGTGTCGTCCACCGCCGCCGCCCGGTACATCTTCAGGACGATCTTGTCCGAGTTCCAGTAGCTGAAGAGGTTCATCGCCACGGCCAGGCCGAAAGCGATCAGCATGCCGTTCAGGCCGGCCATGCTGTAGCCGATCCCCACGAAGATGGCCGTCAGTGCGGCCAGCAGGGTGAAGGTCTTCAGGGTGTTGCGCATCGGGTTCCGCCCCAGGGAGTCTGACGACGGGAATATGGGGAGATGTGCGCGCCGGTGGAAGACCATGGTCACGCCGGCCTGGGCGCGACCCTGATCTGGTGCTCCTGCTTGGCCAGTACGGCGCTGGCGTCCATCTCGGGCCCGGCGCCCCCTCGGAATTCGACGAGGAGCACGCTATGAAGGGGCATGACGCCAAACGCCGACGCTGTGCGCATCTGTGATGCGCTGGAGGCCGAATATGACGCCTCCGTCACCGCCCTGAGGACCGCCCTGAATGACTTCTTGTCCGGCGGCGTCCCTCCTGATCCCTCCCTGCGCGCATCGGGGGCCTTTTCCTATCCCAGTCTCAGGTTGGTCTGGCCCTCGGGTCTCGACTATCCGCGCCTGGCCCGGGCCTATGCCCGCCTGGCCGCCCCGGGCGCCTATGAGACCACGGTCACCCGGCCCCGGCACTTCCGGGAGTTTCTGGTCGAACAGCTCTCCCTGCTGATGGCGGACTTCGACGTCACCGTCAGCGTCGGCCGTTCGACCCAGGAAATCCCCTTCGCCTACGTCCTGGACGCCTCTGTCGACCTCGCCCAGGCCGATATCGGCGCCGTCGAGATCGCCCGGTACTTCCCCACGACCGAGCTGGCCCATATCGGCGACGAGGTAGCGGACGGCCTCTGGGTCTCGCCGCCCGAGGCGGCCCGCCCCCTCGCCCTCTTCGACGGCCTGCGCACCGACTTCTCCCTCGCCCGGCTCACCCACTACACGGGGACCCCGGCCGAGCACGTCCAGTCCTATGTCCTCTTCACCAACTATCACCGCTATGTGGACGAGTTCGTCCGCTGGTCCTGTGATCGGCTGCGCAGCGACGAGGGCTATACAGGGCTGTCTACCGCCGGCGGCGTCCTGGTCACGCGGGACACGCCCAACCCCGAACAGGTCGTCGCCGACGCCACCTGGCGGCGCCACCAGATGCCCGCCTACCATCTCATGGCGCCGGGACGCCGGGGGGTGACCCTGGTCAACATCGGCGTCGGCCCCTCAAACGCCAAGACCATCACCGACCACCTGGCCGTCCTGCGACCTGAGGCCTGGCTGATGATCGGCCACTGCGGCGGGCTGAGAGGCTCCCAGACCATCGGCGACTATGTCCTGGCCCACGCCTATCTGCGGGATGACCACGTCCTGGACGACGTCCTGCCGCCGGAAATCCCCATCCCGCCCATCGCCGAGGTCCAGGTGGCCCTCGGACGGGCCGCCGAGACCGTCACCGGAGAAAGCGGCGAGGCCCTCAAGCGGCGCCTGCGCACCGGCACGGTGGTGACCACCGACGATCGCAACTGGGAGCTGCGCTATTCCTCCAGCGCCCTGAGGTTCAACCAGTCCCGGGCCGTGGCCATCGACATGGAAAGCGCCACCATCGCCGCCCAGGGCTACCGGTTCCGGGTGCCCTACGGCACCCTGCTCTGTGTCTCCGACAAGCCCCTGCACGGCGAGATCAAGCTGCCCGGCCAGGCCAACGCCTTCTATGACCGGGCCATCGGCCAGCACCTGCAGATCGGCCTGGCGACGGTGGACCTGCTGCGGCGGGAGGGGGCCGGCCTGCACTCGCGCAAGCTTCGCAGCTTCGATGAGCCGCCCTTCCGCTGATCGCGGGTGCTGACACGGGCCCGCGCTTCGCCTAATCGTCGCGCGCCGAACAGGGAGGGCGATATGCAGAGCTTCCAGCCGCCGAGGCGCATCCTCATGGGCCCTGGCCCCTCCGACGTCAGCCCGCGCGTGCTCGCGGCCCTGGCCCGTCCGACGGTCGGCCACCTGGATCCCGCCTTCCAGGACCTCATGGAAGAGATCAAGGCCGCCCTGGCGCGCCTCTTCAACGCCCCCGACCATGCCTGTGTCCCTCTGCCGGCCCCCGGCACGGCGGGCATGGAGGCGGCCCTGATGAACCTGTTGGAGCCAGGCGATCGGGCGGTGATCGCCGTCAACGGCGTCTTCGGCGGCCGTATGGCCGACATGGCGGGCCGGGCCGGCGCCGAGGCGGTGCGGGTCGACGCGCCCTGGGGCGAACCCGTCGACGTCGCCGTCGTCGAGGCCGCCCTCGCCTCTGGCCCGGCCAAGGTGCTGGCCTTCGTCCACGCCGAGACCTCCACGGGCGTACGCTCTGACGCCGCCGCCCTCTGCGCCCTGGCCCGCCGCCATGGGGCCCTGTCCATCGTCGACTGCGTGACCTCCCTCGGCGGGGTGCCGGTGGACGCCGCAGGCTGGGACGCCGACGTCCTCTATTCCGGCACCCAGAAGTGCCTCTCGGCGCCTCCCGGCCTGTCTCCCGTCGCCTTCTCCCGCCGCGCCCTGGACGCGGTGGCCGCCCGCACCACGCCGGTGCGGAACTGGCTCCTCGATGTCAGCCTTCTGATGGCCTACTGGGGCGGGGAGGGTGGCCGCACCTATCACCACACCGCGCCGATCAACGCCCTCTACGGCCTGCATGAATCCCTCGTGGCCCTGTTCGAGGAGGGCCAGCAGGCCGTCTTCGTGCGTCACGCCCGGATGCACGAGGCCCTGGTCGCCGGCCTGGAGGCCCTCGGCCTCTCAATGCTGGTCGCCCCCGAGCATCGCCTGCCCCAGCTCAACACGGTCCGCGTCCCCGAGGGCGTCGACGAGGCAGCCGTCCGGGCGCACATGCTGGCGCGCTGGGACCTGGAGATTGGCGCCGGCCTCGGTCCCCTGAAGGGCCAGGTCTGGCGGATCGGCCTCATGGGCGCCTCCGCAAGCCCCTGGCATGTCCGCCTTTGCCTCACCGCCCTGGCCGACGCCCTGGCGGCCCAGGGCCGGCCGGTCGACCTCGATGCCGCCCTGGCCGCCGCCGAGGTGCGCCTGGGCTGACAGGCGGCCCGGGCGGGGGCATAGTCGGCATCCAAGGTCTGGTCAGGAGCCCGCCATGAAAGACGACGCCCAACTCCCTGGTTCGCCCCCGTCGGAAACCGGCCTGTCCCGGCGAGATCTCGGCCTCATCGCAGCCGGCGCCGCCGTGGCCGCGTCGTCGACGGCCGGCGCCGCGCCCCTGAAAGTCATGGAAATGGACGTCGAGGTCCAGACGCCTGACGGCCTCTGCGACGCCGTCTTCGTCCACCCCACGGGAAGGGCCCCCGCCGGCGGCTGGCCGGCGGTCCTGGTCTGGACCGACATCATGGGCCTGCGCCCCGTCTTCCGTCAGATGGCCAGCCGCATGGCCGCCGAGGGCTACGCCGTCCTCGTCCCCAACCCCTTCTACCGCAAGGGTCGCGCGCCCATCCCGGCGGGTCCGGTCAACTGGGCTGATCCTGCGGACCGGGCGAAGCTGATGGAGCTGCGCTCCGCCCTCACCGCCGAGGCGACGGCCCGGGACGCCATCGCCTGCTTCGCCTGGCTCGACGGCCAGTCCCTCGTCGATCCCGGCAAGGGTGCGGGCGTACAGGGCTATTGCATGGGCGGTCCCATGGCCTTCCAGGCCGCCGCCGCCCTCCCGGACCGCATCGCCGCAGTGGGCTCCTTCCATGGCGGGGGTCTCGTCATCGCCGGGCCCGACAGTCCGCACCGCCTCATCGCACGCACCCGGGCGGACTACCTGGTCGCCATCGCCGAGAACGACGACCAGAAGGAACCCCAGGCCAAGGACGTCCTGCGCGCCGCCTTCCGGGCCGCCGGCCGACCCGCAGAAGTCGAGGTCTACGCTGGGGCCCAGCACGGCTGGTGCGTGCCCGGATCGGCCGTCTACAACCCCGAGGCCGCCGAGCGCGCCTGGTCAGCCCTCCTCGCCCTCTACCGCCGCCGCCTCGCCTGACCGGCGGCCGCGCCGGGCGCGGAAGAATCCCTTCAGCAGGCTGGCGGACTCCGCCGCCAGGACCCCGCCCGAAACCTCCGGCCGCCAATGGCAGGTGGGCTGGTCAAAGACACGCGCCCCATGCACGACGCCGCCGCCCTTCGCGTCCTCGGCGCCGAACACCACCCGTCCGATCCGGGCGTGGCTGATCGCCCCGGCGCACATGGGGCAGGGCTCCAGGGTCACGTAGAGGGTCAGGCCGGTCAGCCGGTAGTTGCCCCGCTTC
>CANGRP010000205.1 GCA_947456005.1 Caulobacteraceae bacterium | reverse complement strand
CGATTTCGTGATCACCTTCTTCACATCTGGCCCGGACACCGTGACCTTCCCGGTCAAGGTCTACTCCATGGTCCGCTTCTCGGTGACGCCGGAGGTCAACGCCGCCTCAACAATTCTTATCGTCCTGACTGTTGTCCTCACAGCCATCGCCCTGAAGGTCCAGGGCGACCCGGCCTCCACGGCGGGAGGCCACGCCGCCCTCGACCGCCCCAAAGACCGTCCCTGAGGCGCCATGAGCAAGCCCATCATCACCTTCGAGAACGTCACCAAGCGATTTGGCCGCATGGTCGCCGTCGACAACGTCTCCCTGACCATCGACGAGGGGGAGTTCTTCTGCCTGCTGGGCCCCTCCGGCTGCGGCAAGACCACCCTCTTGCGCATGCTCGCGGGGTTCGAGACCCCCACCGAGGGGCGCATCCTGATCGATGGGCAGGACATCTCCAACGTGCCGCCCAACCGGCGGCCGGTGAACATGGTCTTCCAGTCCTACGCGGTCTTCCCGCATTTGAGCGTGGCCGACAACGTGGCCTACGGACTGAAGATCGACCGCGTCCCGGGGGCGGAGCGCGAGCGAAGGGTCGAAGAAGCCCTCGAGCTGGTACAGCTTGGCGGCCTTGGCGCGCGCAAGCCGGACCAGCTCTCGGGCGGGCAACGCCAGCGCGTCGCCCTGGCCCGGGCCCTGGTCAAGCGCCCGCGGGTCCTCCTGCTGGACGAGCCCCTCTCGGCCCTCGACGCCAAGCTGCGCGACCAGATGCGCACCGAACTCTGCACCCTGCAGGAGACCGTGGGCATCACCTTCATCATGGTCACCCACGACCAGGACGAGGCCCTGGCCCTGGCCAGCCGCTGCGCCGTCATGAACCGCGGCCTCCTGCAGCAGGTGGCGACGCCCAACGACCTCTACGAGTTTCCGGGCAGCCGCTTCGTGGCCGACTTCATCGGGTCGGTGAACCTGTTCGAGGGCGTCCTCGCCGTGGATGAACAGGATGAGGCGGTCATCCGTTCACCGGAACTGCCCACGGACATCTACCTCGATCACGGCGTCACGGGCGCCAAGGGGACCACAGTCTGGGCCGCCCTGCGGCCAGAGAAGATCGAGCTGCACAAGTACGCTCCCGGGCAGCCCCCGCCGGTCCTTGACGACTCCCCCGCCGGCGCCAACCTGGTGCGAGGCGTCATCCGCCATGAATCGTACCTGGGGAGCGAGAGCACCTACGAGGTGGAGATCGCCGGGGGGCGGCGGGTCAAGGTGCTCAGGTCCAACCTGACCCGCTGGGACCAGGAGGACTTCGCCCTTGGCGAGGAGGTCTGGCTCGGCTGGCACGCCTGCTCGCCCGCCGTCCTCCTGAACTGACATGGCCCGTCCCGTCGCCGGCATCATCTGCTGCACCCGCACCGTCGGGATTGAGCCCGCCCAGGCGGTGATGAACCGCTACGTGGCCTCGGCCATGGCCTTCGCCGACGCCGCCGCCCTCCTGATCCCCTCCATGCCGCAATACATGCGGGCCTTGGACGTGGCCGGGCGGCTGGACGGCCTGCTCCTGACCGGCAGTCCCTCCAACCTCGACCCCTCGGCCTACGGGGAGGCGGCGGATGACGCCCCAGGGCCCTTCGATCCGGCCCGCGACTCCATGACCGGCGACCTGATCCGCGCCATGCTCGACCTGGGTCGCCCGGTCTTCGGCATCTGCCGCGGCTTCCAGGAGCTGAATGTCGCCTTCGGCGGCAGCCTGCGGCGGGATGTTTCCATGAACCCCGACCTCCTGAAGCACCACGCCCCGGACGAGGTGGGCTTCAACGAGATGTTCGACCACGTCCACGATGTCGCCCTGACGCCCGGCGGGGTCCTGGCCGTCGCCCTGGGTGAGGACCGGATCCGGGTCAATTCCGTCCACTACCAGGGGGTTTCCCGGCTGGGCGACGGCCTCAGCGTCGAGGCCCGGGCCGATGACGGCGTGGTCGAGGCCTTCTCGGCGCGGGTGAACGCCGCCCCGGTCCTCGCCGTCCAGTGGCACCCCGAATGGCGGACAGGCGAAAATCCGCAAAGTCAGGTATTCTTCAATGTCTTCGGGCGGGCCCTCCGGGGCGAACCGCTTGTCCGCTGATCCGCTTCAGGAGTTCCCCGCGTGACTGTTCCGATCCGCAACCACGATATCGCCGAGCTTCGCCGGCTGGACCTGGCGCACCACCTGCCCGCCCAGGCGGACCACCGGCTGATCGCCAGCCTCGGCGGCAGCCGGATCATCACCCGGGCCGAGGGCAGCACCATTTTCGACGGGGAGGGGAACGCCATCCTCGACGGCATGGCGGGACTCTGGTGCGTGAATGTGGGCTATGGCCGCGAGGAGCTGGCCAAGGCCGCCTACGACCAGATGCTCGAGCTGCCCTACTACAACACCTTCTTCCGGACGGCGACGCCGCCCCCGGTGAAGCTGGCGGCCCGCATCGCCAGCAAGATGGGCGGCCACCTCAGCCACGTCTTCTTCAACTCCTCGGGCTCCGAGGCCGTCGACACGGTCTTCCGCCTGGCCCGCCACTACTGGAAGCTGAAGGGCCAGCCCCAGCGCCGCATCTTCATCAGCCGCTGGAACGCCTACCATGGCTCCACCGTGGCGGGGGTGTCATTGGGCGGCATGAAGGCCATGCATGCCCAGGGCGACCTGCCGGTGCCCGGCGTCGAGCACGTCATGCAGCCCTACCTCTTCGGAGAGGGCTTCGGCGAGGACCCTGACGCCTTCGCCGCCCGCGCCGCCCAGGCCATCGAGGACAAGATCCTTGAGGTCGGCCCCGAGAACGTCGCCGCCTTCATAGGAGAGCCCGTCCAGGGCGCCGGCGGGGTCATCATCCCGCCCGAGGGCTATTGGCCCCGGGTCGAGGCCATCTGCCGCAAGTACGGCATCCTGCTGGTCTGCGACGAGGTCATCTGTGGCTTCGGGCGGCTGGGTCAGTGGTTCGGCCACCACCACTACGGCGTGAAGCCGGACATGATCTCCATGGCCAAGGGCCTGTCCTCGGGCTACCTGCCGATCAGCGCGACCGGCGTGGCCGACCACATCGTGGCCGAGCTGCGCGAGAAGGGCGGCGACTTCGTCCACGGATACACCTATAGCGGCCACCCGACCGCCGCCGCTGTGGCCCTGGCCAACCTCGACATCATCGAGCGCGAGGGCCTGGTGGAGCGCACCCGGGAGGACACCGGCCCCTACCTGGCCCGCGCCCTGGCCAGCCTCAACGACCATCCCCTGGTGGGCGAGACCCGCTCCCTCGGCCTGATCGGTGCGGTGGAGATCGTCCGCGAGCCTGGGACCAACAAGCGGTTCCTGGACAAGGAGGGTGAGGCCGGTCCGGTGGTGCGCGACCTCTGCATCCGCAACGGCCTGATGGTGCGCGGCATCCGTGACACCATCGTCTGCTGCCCGCCCCTTATCATCACCCACGCCGAGATCGACCGGTTGGTTTCGATCATCCGCCGCTCCCTCGACGAAGCCGAGCCCATCCTGCGGGCCCTGAAGCCGGAGGCGGCGGGATGACCTCCCGCAAGAAGCGTCCGCCCCCGGCCTCCCGGGAGAAGCGTGGCGTTGCCTCTCTTGAGGCGGCAGGCCCCTGGCTTGCGCGGCAGTCGATTGATGAAATCGAGTGCGTCGTGCCCGACCTGGCCGGCGTGGCGCGGGGCAAGATCATGCCCGTGCGCAAGTTCCTGGGCGCGCCGTCCATGAACCTGCCCTTGGCGGTCTTCTACCAGACCATTACCGGCGACTTTCCCGAGGTGATGGGAACGATTTCGGCGGTGCAGTCGGACACCGACATCTTCCTGAACCCGGACTTCGCCACCCTGGCCGTCGTGCCCTGGGCGCAGGATCCGACCGCCCAGGTCATCCATGACGCCTTCCATCCCGACGGCCGACCGGTCCAGGAGGCGCCCCGGCAGGTGCTGCGGCGGGTGCTGGACCTCTACCGCGACCGGGGCTGGACCCCGGTGGTCGCCCCGGAGCTGGAGTTCTACCTGGTCGACAAGAACACCGACCCGGACTACCCGCTGCGCCCGCCGATCGGCCGGTCGGGACGCCCCGAGACGGGCCGACAGGGCTACTCCATCTCCGCCGTCAACGAGTTCGATCCCCTCTTCGAGGACATGTACGAGTACTCCGAGGCCCAGGGCCTGGAGATCGACACCCTGATCCACGAGAGCGGGGTGGCCCAGATGGAGATCAACCTGCGGCACGGCGACCCGCTGGAGCTGGCCGACCAGGTCTTCATGTTCAAGCGCACCATCCGCGAGGCGGCGCTGGAGCACGACATCTACGCCACCTTCATGGCCAAGCCGATGGCGGGCGAGCCCGGCAGCGCCATGCACATCCACCAGTCCATCCTGGACGCCGACGGACGGCCCCTGTTCTCGGACCGCAAGACGGGCGAGGCCACGCCGGCCTTCCTGTCCTTCATCGCGGGCCAGCAGCGCTACCTGCCGGCCATCATGGCCATCCTGGCGCCCTACGTGAACTCCTACCGGCGCATCGCCCGGGGTACGGGAGCGCCGGTCAACACCCAGTGGGGCCATGACAACCGCACCTGCGGCCTGCGGGCGCCGCCCTCCGACCCAGCCAACCGGCGACTGGAGAACCGCATCCCCTCGTCCGACGCCAATCCCTACCTGGCCATCGCCGCGGTCCTGGCGACGGGATGGCTGGGCATGACCCAGGGCCTGACCCCCACCGCACCGGTGGACACTGACGCCTCGGTCCTGGGCATCGACCTGCCGCGCAATCTCCTGGAGGCCCTG
>CANGRP010000204.1 GCA_947456005.1 Caulobacteraceae bacterium | reverse complement strand
CGGCGCCCTGGAGATGCGGCTCGCTCCGCGTCCCGACACCTTCGGCGCCCCGGACCTCGACCGACTGGCGCCGCCCCTGAACGACAGCCAGGCCGCCGCCGCCGCAGGCCTGCGGGACATGCTCGGCGAGGGGGGGTTCCAGGCCGCCCTCCTCGACGGGGTCACCGGTTCCGGCAAGACGGAGGTTTACCTGGAGGCGGTCCGGGCCGCCCTGGCGACGGACCCGGGCGGACAGGTCCTGATCCTCCTGCCGGAGATCGCCCTGACCCAGGCCCTGATCGCCCGGGTGACGGAGCGGTTCGGCGCCCCTCCTGGCGAATGGCACTCCGGGGTCGCCCCGCCCGCCCGCCGGCAGGTCTGGGACGCGGTGGCGGAGGGCCGCTGCCGGATCGTCGTCGGCGCCCGGTCCGCCCTCTTCCTGCCCTTCCGCCGCCTCCGCCTGATCGTGGTCGACGAGGAGCATGACACCTCCTTCAAGCAGGAGGAGGGATTCATCTACCAGGCGCGGGACCTCGCCGTCGTCCGGGCCAAGCTGGAGGGCGCAGCGGTCATCCTCGCCTCGGCGACGCCCTCGCTGGAGACCCTTCGGAACGCCGAGACGGGCCGCTACCGTTGGCTGCGGCTCGCAGACAGGCACGGCGAAGCGCGACTGCCGGACATCCGGCTGGTGGACCTGCGGGAGTCGCCGCCCGAGACGGGCCGATGGATCTCACCGCCCCTCGCCGAGGCCATGGCCGAGACCCTGACGGCGGGGGAGCAGGCCCTGCTCTTCCTGAACCGGCGCGGCTACGCCCCGCTCGTCCTGTGCCGGGCCTGCGGCCAGAAGCTGACGGCGCCGGACACCGATTCCTGGCTGGTCGAGCATCGCTACACCAACCGGCTGGTCTGCCACCTGACCGGGTTCTCCATGCCGCGCCCCGCGACCTGTCCGCACTGCGGGGCCGCCGAGTCCCTGGTCTCCATTGGCCCGGGGGTCGAGCGTCTCGAGGAGGAGGCCCGGGCCCTGTTCCCGGAAGCGCGCATCGCGGTCTTCTCCTCCGACACCGTGCGCAGCGCCGCCGACGCCCGGTCCATGGTCGAGACCATGGCGGCCGGAGAGATCGACATCCTCGTCGCCACCCAGGCCGCGGCCAAGGGGCATAACTTCCCGAACCTGACCCTTGTCGGCGTGATCGACGCGGACCTGGGCCTCAGGGGCGGGGACCTGCGGGCCGCCGAGCGGACCTTCCAGCTCCTGGCCCAGGCGACGGGCCGGGCCGGACGGCGCGACCGGCCCGGACGCGCCCTGATCCAGACCTGGGCGCCGGATCATCCTGTCATGCAGGCCCTCAGGGCCCAGGACCGCGACGCCTTCGTCCGGACCGAACTGGACGAGCGGGAATTGGCGGGCCTGCCGCCATTCGGCCGCCTGGCGGCTGTAGTGGTGTCAGGCCGGGACCCGGCGGCGCTGGAGGCCTTTGTCCGTGAGGCGGCGGCCGCGGCTCCCAACGCCGAGGGCGTGGAGGTCTACGGACCCGCCGACGCGCCGATGGCCCTTGTGCGGGGCCGCCGGCGCAAACGCTTCCTGGTGCGCGCTGATCGGCAGGTAGATCTCTCGGCCTACATGGGCGCCTGGCGGGCCCGGCTGAAGCCAAGGGGCTCCATCCGGGTCACGATCGATATCGATCCCTACAGCTTCTTCTGAGGCCGGGAGAGGCCCGGCGGGTCAGTGACCCGCCTGGCTTTCCTTTTTGGTTTTGGCGTTCCGGGCGATGATGTTGAGCGCCTCGACCCCCACAGAGAAGGCCATGGCGGCGTAGATGTAGCCCTTGGGGATGTGGACCCCGAAGCCGTCGGCGACCAGGATCATGCCGATCATCAGGAGGAAGCCCAGGGCCAGCATGACCACGCTGGGGTTGTTGTTGATGAAGTTGGCGAGCGGGTCGGCGGCCAGCAGCATGACCATCACCGTGATGATTACGGCGGTCACCATGATGGGCAGGTGATCCGTCATCCCGACGGCCGTCAGAATCGAGTCTATCGAGAAGACCATGTCGATCAGGATGATCTGGAAGATCACCGCCCCGAAGTTCGTGGCGACTACGCCTGTCTTGTCGAGGAAATCCGCGGGCTTGGGGTCCACCGCGCCGTGGATTTCCTTGGTGGCCTTCCACAGCAGGAAGAGGCCGCCGGCGATCAGGATCAGGTCGCGCCAGGAGAAGGTCAGGTCCAGGGCGCCCACCGACTCCCCGAGAGAGAAGATCGGATCTGTGAGGTGGACCAGCCAGGCCAGGGTCGACAACAGCGCAAGGCGCATGACCAGGGCCAGGGTGATGCCCAACCTCCGAGCCTTCTGACGCTGCTCTTCCGGCAGCTTGTTCGACAGGATCGAGATAAAGATGAGGTTGTCGATGCCGAGCACCACCTCCATCGCGATCAAGGTGATCAGGGCCGCCCAGGCGGCGGGGTCGGTCAGAAGGGGAATTATGGCGTCCATTCGGCGGAATTTAGGCGCTTATTGGCCTTCCGCCAGACGGCGAGTCGATAAAAGGACGAACTTGCCCCAGTTTTTTGCGGCTCGGACGCCCGGGTTCCGGGCGCCAGGCGCCTCCTCGGGCGGCGCCAGTCCTCGGGGACGGCTCGAGACTCCACAGACGCAACCGCCCCGCTTGAGGCCTCTACCTGCCGGATTGGGGCCTCTGAAGCGCCCTTCTGCTGGTCCTCTCCGCCTCATAACCTTCAAGTGGATGTCAAAGCGATGACGTCCTTTGACGTCTAGGCATCGACATCGTGATCATCGATTGAATTCAAATATCGGAATCTGATGCATAGAAGTCAATATATCGCCAATTTCTTCAAAGGTGTTTGGCGTTTACATTTACTTCATGTCTGCATTGAGCGCTTAATGTCACTCCGTGATCCCCATGGTGGTCTGATCGTCTCACAGGCCAGACTTGCGCCTCTCGTGCGAAGAGGCTAACTGGCTTCAAGCAATGTCAGAGGCAGGGGCTTGATGTTCAGGCGCGCCGTTCACATCGCCGTCGGGGTCTTCGTGGCCGGGGTCGTGGCTCTCGCCCCGGTCTCCAGCGCCTTGGCGGACCGCTACTGGCAGTGCGTGCCCTTCGCGCGGCTTGTCTCCGGCATCCAGATCTTCGGTGACGCTCACACCTGGTGGCGTCAGGCGACCGGTCGCTACGAGACAGGTGTTGCGCCCCGCGCCGGTTCTGTCCTTTGTTTCAAGCCTTCGGGCTCCATGTCCTTGGGCCATGTGGCCGTGGTCAGCCAGGTTCTGACGGACCGCGTCATCCAGATTACCCACGCCAACTGGTCGAGGATCGGCGGCGCCCGGGGCCAGATCGAGCGCGACGTCACGGTCATTGACGTCTCCCCGGCCGGCGACTGGTCGCGGGTCAAGGTTTGGTACGACTCCGCAAGGGATATCGGCTCGAGCACCTATCCGACCTATGGCTTCATCTACCAGGACGCCCAGGCCGTGCGCCTGGCCTCCAGCCAGTTCAACTTCGCCCAGAACGCGGCCTTGACGGTGGCCCAGAGCGCCGCCAGCCAGGTGGCCTCGACGGTTCGTCCGGGCGCCTCGCCCCTGTCGATCCTCGGCCAGGCCGCGGACGCCGGCGACCGGATCGCCGCCCTCATCCAGGCCGTCACCGCCCCCCCGCCGCGCTGAGGCCGCAGGCCCGGCTTCCGGCCCGATCCCCATGCTGAACCTTCTCCCCCGAGAGACCCGCACCTTCCGGGCGGTGCACGCCCTCGACCTGCCCGCCGACTGGCGGCCGCCCGACGACGTCATCTGGATCGAACTCGTCAGCCCGGAACGCCATGAAGAGGCGGTGATCGAGAACGCCCTTCGGCTCAAGCTTCCCACCTCCCGGGAGATGGCCCAGATCGAGCCGTCCAGCCGGCTCTATATCGAGGGTGGGGCCACCTTCATGACCGCCAGCCTCCTCAGCCGCAGCGAGGAAGAGCATCCTGTCCTGACCCCGGTGACCTTCGTCCTGGCGAACGGGCGGCTCATCACCCTTCGCTACGAGCCTCTCCGCGCTTTCAGCGCCTTCTCCCAGAGGCTTTCGGGGCCCGACTATGCCGAGGCGGCCGGCGCAGATCTCTTCCTCGACATCCTGGACGCCGTCATTGAGCGGCTCGCCGAGGTGCTTGAGCGGGGATCGGCCCGGGTCCAGGTCTCCTCCAACGCCATCTTCGACCGTCCCCGAGGGGCGGCTTTCGAACCCCTCCTGACCAGCCTGGCGCGGACCCAGTCCCTCGCCGCCCTCGCCCGGACTAGCCTGGCCAGCCTCGCACGCCTCGCCAGCTTCGCCGCCCTGGCGCCGGAGATCGCCGGCAAGCCCTCGGCCCAGGCGCACCTGGTCTCGGTCCAGCAGGACATCCAGTCCCTGACCGAACACGCCGCAGCCCAGTCGGCCCACATCTCGTTTCTGCTCGATGCGGCCCTGGGCCTGATCAACATCGAGCAGAACGTCAGCATCAAGACCCTCTCGGTCTTCACCGTCCTGCTGATGCCGCCGACCCTGATCGGGGCGATCTACGGGATGAACTTCGAGGTCATGCCCGAGCTGACCTGGCCTTGGGGCTATCCCCTGGCCCTGGGCCTCATGGTGGTCAGCGGAGTGGCCCCTCTGCTCTGGTTCAGACGCAAGGGCTGGTTCTAGAGCATTTTCCGATCAGTCTGCATCATATCCGGCGGCGGAGAAGTAGTTCCGGCATTCTTGGGGGGAGAAGGTCTGGATGATCCGGGCGATGGCGTCCCAGAGGGTGTCGACGGTGCGGGCAGCGGCCTTTCTCAGGGCGGCCTT
>CANGRP010000203.1 GCA_947456005.1 Caulobacteraceae bacterium | reverse complement strand
GCCGGCCTGCAGGACGGCGAGCAGCGCCCCTGCAATGGCGGCGACGCCGCTGGGGTAGAGCTCCACCGAGGCGGCCTGCTCCAGTTCGCAAAGGGCGACCTTCAGGGCTTCATGGGCCCCGAGGCCCGCCCGGCCGTAGGTGATGAAGGCGTCATCGTCGTATAGCGCCCCAGCGTGGGGTAGAAGGACGGTCGAGCCCTTCTGGATGACCGGATTGACGGTCTGCACCCCGGGTCCCTTGGGGGTGGGCGGATGCACCAGGCGGGTGGTCGGCCTCATGCTGCGCCTGTCGCAACCTCTCCGCCGCCTTCCAGGCCCCACTCGGCCCAGGAGCCGTCATAGACGGCGGCCGGCGCCCCGAGGACTTCCAGCGCCAGGGCGAGCACCGAGGCGGTGACCCCTGAGCCACAGGTGGCGACGATGGGACGCGCCAGATCCACCCCTGCCTCCCGGAAGGCCTCTGCAAGGGCGACAGGCGGCTTCAGCCGGCCTTCTGGGGTCAGGAGCCGGTCGAAAGGCAGGTTCCTGGCGCCGGGCATGTGACCGGACCTGAGACCGGGCCGGGGCTCTGGCGCCTCTCCGCGGAAACGGGGCGCTCCGCGGGCGTCGACGATCTGGGCCGCGCCCGAGGCGAGAGCGGCGGCGACATCCTCGCGATCCCGAAGCCTCGTCCTGTCGAACCGCACCCGCGTGGGGACTGGGGACGGTGGTCGCGGAGCTCCGGTCTCCAGCGGAAGTCCCGAAGCCTTCCAGGCCCTGAGTCCCCCATCCAGGACCTGGACCCGCTCGAAACCCATCACCTTCAGGGTCCACCATACCCTTGCGGAGGAGCGGATCCCGAAGCTGTCATAGACGACGACGTCGAGGTCCGGGCTCAACCCCAGCGCCGACGCGGCTTCGGCAAAGGCGCCGGGCGCCGGAAGCATGTGCGGCAGGTCCACGGAGGTGTCGGAAACGGCGTCGACGTCAAAGAAGACAGCGCCGGGGATCCGTTCGGCGGCGAACTCCTCCCGTCCGGATCGTCCCTCGGCGGGCAGAAACCAGCTGGCGTCGAGGAGACGGAGTTCTGGATCCCCGAACCGCGAGGCCAGTTCAGCTGAGCTGATCAGGGGCGAAGGGCTCACGCAAGCCACTCAGGAACAGGGAGCCCCCGCTCGCGAAGGAAGGCGGGATTGTAGATCTTGCTCTGGTACCGTGCGCCCTGGTCACACAGGATCGTCACCACCGTATGGCCGGGACCGAGGTCGCGGGCCATACGGATGGCGCCGGCGACGTTGATCCCTGTCGACCCCCCCATGATCAGCCCCTCGTGCGTCGCCAGGTCATAGACCACCTCGAGCATCTCCTCGTCGGGCACCTGGTACGGCATGTCGACCGTCAGGCCCTCAAGATTGGCCGTGATGCGTCCCTGGCCAATGCCTTCCGAGATCGATGTTCCTTCGGACTTCAGCTCCCCGTGGGCGTACCAGTGATAGAGGGCCGCTCCCATGGGGTCGGCAAGGCCAATACGGATATCGGCGCGCCTCATCCTCAGCGCCTCGGCGACGCCGGCGAGGGTTCCGCCAGAACCCACCGCACAGATGAAACCGTCGACCCGGCCCTCTGTCTGCTCCCAGATCTCCGGACCGGTCGTTTCCACGTGGGCCTGGCGGTTGGCCACATTGTCGAACTGGTTGGCCCAGATCGCCCCGTTTGGCTCGGTTCGGTTCAGGTCCTCTGCGAGCCGCCCCGAGTAACGGACATAGTTGTCCGGATTCGAGTAGGGAACGGCGTCCACCTCCACGAGCTCGGCGCCCAGCAGGCGGATGGCGTCCTTCTTCTCCTGGCTCTGGGTGCGCGGGATCACGATCGTGGTGCGGTAGCCGAGGGCCTGGCCGACCATCGCCAACCCGATGCCGGTATTACCCGCCGTTCCCTCGACGATGCGCCCGCCAGGACGCAGCAGACCCCGGCGCTCGGCGTCCCGGATGATGTAGAGGGCGGCGCGATCCTTCACGGACTGCCCCGGATTCATGAACTCAGCCTTGCCCAGGATCTCGCAGCCCGTGGCCTCGCTTGCCCGGTTCAGACGGATGAGGGGCGTCTGGCCGATGGCTTCTAGAACATTCCGCGCGATGGTCATGGGGGTAATCCAGGGCGTTCAAGGGAATGTCGCCATGCCGGGGTCAGGCCCGGGCAAGGCTGATCTGTATGACGTCGGTGCGACCCGTGCGGAAGCCGGCCTCGCAGTAGCTGAGGTAGAAATCCCAGATGCTCCGGAAGCGCTCGTCGAAGCCAAGGCGGCGGATCTCGTCCCAGGCGGCGCCGAACTTGTGCTTCCAGATGGCGAGTGTGGCGGCGTAGTCCAGCCCGAACCGGTCTGGCTCGCTCCAGGCCAGGCCCGCGCGCGCGGTCTCCTGCATGAGCCGAGACTCCGAGATCAGCATCCCGCCCGGGAAGATATATCGCTGGATGAAGTCCGCGCGACGCCGGTATCCCTCAAAGAGCTCATCCTGGATCGTGATGATCTGGAGGCCCGCCCGTCCCCCCGGCTTGAGCCGGTCGTGGACCGCCTGGAAATAGGTCGGCCAGTACTTCTCGCCGACAGCCTCGAACATCTCGATCGAGGCCACGCGGTCGAAGACCCCTGTCACGTCGCGATAGTCAATCAACTGGATATCCACCCGCTCTGCGAGCCCGGCCTCGAAAATCCGCCGGCGGGCGAAGTCGTGCTGTTCCTTCGAGATCGTAATGCCGGTCACCCGCGCGCCGATCTCCCCCGCAGCGAACTCGGCGAACCCGCCCCAGCCGCAGCCGATCTCCAGCACGTGGTGTTCGGGCGAAAGCGACATCCTGCGGACCAGCGCACCGTACTTCTCCTTCTGCGCCGCCTCCAGGCTGTCGGCCCCGTTCTGGTAGCGCGCAGAGGAGTAGGTCATCGATGGGTCGAGCCAGCGGGAATAGAAGGCGTTTCCGAGATCGTAGTGGGCGTGGATGTTCCGCCGCGAGCCCTTGCGGGAATTGGCGTTCAGCACGTGTCCAAGGAAGTTGAGAATGCCCACGAGAGGGTTTCCCTCTGTCACGTGGGTGAGGTTCTGGAAGTTCAGGCTGAAGACCGACAGCACCGCCGTAAGGTCCGGGGTCTCCCATTCCCCGGCGGCGTACGCCTCGGCGAACCCGATATCGCCAGCCATCAAGGCCCGGCGAATGAACCGGAAGTTACGGATGCGGATGATCGCCGAGGGACCGCCAGCCTCCGAACGCAGCCGCAGGGCCCGGCCATCGGGCGTCACGAAGGTCACATCCCCAGCCATCCAGCCCCGGGTGATGGTGTCGAGGGCTGAGCGGAAGATTCCCGGGAGTCCCTTGAGCGCAGGCGCCCGCTTCACGGCCCCTGGATGCAGGGCGAGGGTGTTGAGACAGATTTCCTGGGCAGGCGACACGTCCTGGGGCTCCTGAGCATCTCCGGCGGATGGCCGGCGTGGGCAGGCGCATTTCCGGCTTGTGCAGGCCTTCGCCGCACGTCACTTAACGCCCTTGGGTCTACAGTCGTCTCGCAGGAGCGCCGAATTGTCCAGTCTGAACGCGGTCGTCGAACTTTCGCCGCCGTCTGGCCGGTCGGTGCGGATCGGCAACCAGGAGCGGCTGACGATCATCGCCGGCCCCTGCCAGCTTGAGAGCCGGCAACATGCGCTGGAAACGGCCTCCGCGCTTCGGGAGATCGCCCAGCGCCTTGACATCGGGTTGATCTACAAGACGTCCTTCGACAAGGCCAACCGCACGTCGGCTCGCGCCGCCAGGGGCGTCGGCCTGCGCGCAGCCCTGCCGATTTTCGCCGAGATCCGGGAAAGCCTCGGACTGCCCGTCCTCACCGACGTCCATGAACGTGAGCAGTGCGCGCCTGTGGCCGAAGCGGTGGACGTACTCCAGATCCCGGCCTTCCTCTGCCGGCAGACCGATCTCCTGGTCGCCGCCGCCGAGACCGGTCGGGCGGTCAACGTCAAGAAAGGACAGTTCCTGGCCCCGGGCGACATGAAGAACGTCATCGCGAAGATCAGCGGGGCCGGCAATCCCAACGCCCTGGCGACCGAGCGCGGCGTGACCTTCGGCTACAACGCCCTGGTCAGCGATATGCGCGCCCTGCCGATCCTTGCGGACATCGGCTGCCCTGTGGTCTTCGACGCCACCCATTCAGTGATGCAGCCCGGCGGGCAGGGCGATCGGTCCGGAGGCCAGAGGGAGTTCGTCCCCGTCCTCGCCCGCGCCGCCGTCGCCGTAGGCGTCGCCGCGGTCTTCATGGAGACCCATCCAGACCCGGATAACGCCCCCTCCGACGGGCCCAACATGGTGCCCCTGGCCGAGTTCGAAGGCCTGGTGGCCGACCTGCTGGCCTTCGACGCCCTTGCAAAGCGGCCACGAGGCTGACGCGCATGGAGTTCACTGCGCTCCAGGACCTGATCCGCGGCATACCTGGCGTGCGCGTCGTCTGCGTCGGCGACGTCATGGTGGACCGCTTCGTCTATGGCGAGGTGACGAGGATGTCCGCCGAAGCGCCGATCCCTATCCTGGCCCGGCGCCGCGAACTGGTGATGCTCGGCGCCGCCGGGAATGTGGCCCGCAACGTCTCAGCCCTGGGCGGCCAGGTCGCCCTGGTCGGCGTCATTGGCTCAGACATTGAGGGCCGCGAAGCCCTCCGACTGGTGGGCGACGACGGCAGGATCGAGGGCGCCCTCGTCATGGACACGGCCCGTCCGACCACCCTGAAGACGCGCTTCATCTCGGGTGGACACCAGCTCCTTCGGGTGGATGTCGAGGATACCGAGGCGGTCTCGACGGAGACTTCCGCCCGCCTGGCCCGCACCGTGCGTGACGTCGCCCCGGGCGCGGGGGTGATCATTCTGTC
>CANGRP010000202.1 GCA_947456005.1 Caulobacteraceae bacterium | reverse complement strand
GTCACGTACTCGCCGTACTCGGCGGTGTTGGAGATCGAGTAGTTCATGTTGGCGATGCCGCCCTCGTAGATGAGGTCGACGATCAGCTTCACCTCGTGCAGGCACTCGAAATAGGCCATCTCGGGGGCGTAGCCCGCCTCGACCAGGGTCTCGAAGCCGGCGCGGATCAGCTCGACCAGGCCGCCGCACAGCACGGCCTGCTCGCCGAACAGGTCGGTCTCGCACTCCTCGCGGAAGCTGGTCTCGATCACGCCCGAGCGGCCGCCGCCAATGGCCGAGGCGTAGGCCAGGCCGAAGTCGAGGGCGTTGCCCGTCGGGTTCTGGTGGATGGCGATCAGGCAGGGCACGCCGCCGCCCTTCTCGTACTCGCCGCGCACGGTGTGGCCGGGGCCCTTGGGGGCGATCATCAGCACGTCCACGGTGGACTTGGGCTCGATGAGGTTGAAGTGGATGTTCAGGCCATGGGCGAACAAGAGGGCCGCGCCGTCCCGCAGGTTGGGGGCGATCTCGGCGTTGTAGATGCCGCGCTGCAGCTCGTCGGGCGCCAGCACCATCAGGGCGTCGGCCCACTTGGCGGCCTCGGCCACGCTCATCACCTTCAGGCCGTCGGCCTCGACCTTGCGGGCGGTGGCGGAGTCGGGCCGCAGGGCGACGGCGACGTTCTTCACGCCGGAGTCGCGCAGGTTCAGGGCGTGGGCCCGCCCTTGCGAGCCATAGCCTACAATCGCGATCTTCTTGTCCAGAATGCGGGCGAGGTCGGCGTCGCGATCGTAATAGACGCGCATGGGCGGTCTCCTTTGGACAAGACGGGCGCGGGGCCACTCGGCGCCTGCGCGGAAGTGCGCCGCAGAAAGGGGAATTTTCCCGCCGCGTCAAGCAAGGCCGGCCCTCCGGCAGGGTCGCCGGAGGGCCCGGCGCCCTACCAGAAGAGGGTGTAGGCCACCTGGACGATGCGCCCGGTCCACAGGTCCACCAGGGCGGCGTCGCGCCCCAGCCTCACCCAGGTGAAGCCGACGGGCGGGACCGGCAGGCCATAGCTCCACCAGGACTCGATCCGGTAGCGCGGCGTCCACCAGGTCCAGGGCAGGACCTCGCCATGGGACCAGCGGCGAGGGACGAAGCCCGGCGGCGGGACCCAGGGGCCGCCGCGATAGCGGTAGGACGGGGTCCAGACCGGCGGATACCAGCGGGGGTCATAGCGCGGCGGGCGAGGCGGCGGGCGATGACGGTCATAGCGGTCGGCGCGGTAGCCGTCGTAGCGGTAGGGATCGTAACGGTAACGGTCGTCGCGATCCCAGCCCCAGCATCCGTAGGACTTGGACCCGCCGTGACGCCGCCCGTCCTCATCCCGCCAGTGGTCACGGCGGTCATCACGGCGATCGTCGCGCCGGTCGTCGCGCCGGTCGTCACGGCCGGGCTCGGGGCGCGGCTGCGGCCGCTCCGCGGAGGGCGGGATCTCCCGGGGCTGGCCGAACCGTCCCCAGGCCTCGGAGCGGCGCTCCGCGGGCGCCTGGGGGGCGGCGAAGGGGGCGGGAGGCTCGGTCTCCCCGGCGGGCTCGCCGCGGGAATCGAAGCGCGGGCTCTCAGCGGGGCGCGACCCACCGTCCCCGTCCGCCTCCTGCGCGGTCGCCGCCGGCGCCCCGGAAAGGCCCAGGGCCAGGATGAGGGTCAGGAGAGATGCGCTGGCCGCATGCCGGTTCATGGTCCTTGTCTCCGTCTGCCGGCGCCGGAAGGGCGCCAGGCGGTTGTCGCCCCCGCACGCATCGGATTAGGAAGGTCAACCTGAACCGCGGTTGAATGTGTGTTCCGCAGGAGGTCAAAGACCATGCCCGCCCTTCCCCAGGACGTCGTCGGCTACTGGCGCAACGCCGGCCCGCGCCGATGGTTCCGCAAGGACGCCGCCTTCGACGACGCCCTGCGCCTGCGCTTCGAGCCCGTCCACTTCGCCGCCGCCCGGGGCCATTACGACGACTGGGCGCAGGAAGCCGAGCCGGCCCTGGCCCTGATTCTCCTGCTCGACCAGATCCCCCGCAACATCTTCCGGGACAGCGCCCACGCCTTCGCCACGGACGGCAAGGCTCGCCGGGTCGCCCGCCTGGCCCTGCGCCGGGGACTCGACCTGCAGGTCGAGGCGGAGCTGCGGCACTTCGTCTACATGCCGCTGGAGCATTCCGAGGACCCCGTGGACCAGGCCGACTGCGTGCGCCTGATCCAGGCCCTCTGCGCCGAGACCCGCGACACCGAGATCCTGCGCTTCGCCGAGCTGCACCGCGACATCATCGAACGCTTCGGCCGCTTCCCCCACCGCAACGCCGCCCTGGGCCGGGAGAGCACGACGGCCGAGCTGGCCTATCTCGCCGACGGCGGATTCGCGGGATAACTGCGCCGCGCCTGTGGACCGCAGTCCCCGGGATGGTTCCCGGGAGGGCGCGAATCGGGTCCCCTAGGCGGCCTTTCGGAGCCCGCATGAACGCCCCCGCCCGCATCGACGCCGACGAGACCCCCGACGGGACTTCCGCCGCGGCCGGCCCGGCGCTTGAGCAGCCCTATCTCGACCTCCTGGCGGACATCCTGGCCAACGGCGTCGACCGGCCGGACCGCACCGGCGTCGGCACGCGGGGGGTCTTCGGCCGGCAGATGCGCTTTGACCTGTCGCGCGGCTTTCCCCTCCTGACCACCAAGACCCTGCACCGGCGCTCCATCGTGGTGGAGCTGATCTGGTTCCTGCGCGGCGAGACCAATGTCCGCTGGCTGCAGGAGCGCGGGGTCAGCATCTGGGACGAGTGGGCCGACGCCGAGGGCGAGCTGGGGCCGGTCTATGGCCGCCAGTGGCGCTCCTGGGCCGCGCCGGACGGCCGGGTGATCGACCAGATGGCCGCCCTGGTGGAGGGGCTGAAGCGCAGCCCCGAGAGCCGCCGCCACATCGTCACCGCCTGGAACCCGGCGGACGTCGACGACATGGCCCTGCCCCCCTGCCACTGCCTCTTCCAGTTCCATGTGGCCAAAGGGCGACTGTCCTGCCAGCTCTACCAGCGCTCGGCCGACGCCTTCCTGGGCGTGCCCTTCAACATCGCCTCCTACGCCCTGCTGACCCACATGGTGGCGGCGGTGACGGGGTTGGAGGCCGGGGACTTCGTCCACACCCTGGGCGATGCGCACCTCTACCTGAACCACCTGGACCAGGCCCGCGAGCAACTGACGCGCGAGCCCCTGGCGCCGGCCCGGCTGGAGTTGGCGCCCCGGGACGACCTCTTCGCCTTCGAGCCCGGCGACGTGAAGTTCAAGGGCTACAAGGCCCACCCGGCCATCTCCGCCCCCATCGCGGTCTGAGGGGCATGGCCGCCCCCCTCCTTACCGCCGGCCCCATCGCCCGGGCCCGCAACGGCGTCATCGGCCGCGCCGGGGCCCTGCCCTGGCGGCTGAAGTCCGACCTCGCCCGCTTCCGCGCCCTGACCATGGGCAAGCCGGTCATCATGGGCCGGCTGACCTGGGAGAGCCTGCCCCGCAAGCCGCTTCCTGGCCGCACCAACATCGTCCTGTCCCGCGACGCCTCCTACGCCCCCGAGGGCTGCGTGGTCTGCGAGGACTTCTCCGAGGCCGTGGCCATCGGCCGGGAGCAGGCCGAGGAGGACGGCGCGTCGGAAGTCTGCGTCATCGGCGGCGCCTCGCTGTTTGGACTGGCCCTGCAGCGCGCCCGGCGCATCTACCTGACCGAGGTCCACGCCGACGTGGAGGGCGACGTGACCCTCCCCCCCTTCGACGAAAGCCGCTGGCGCGAGGTCCGCCGAGAGGACCTTCCCACCGGCGAGGGCGACGAGCATCCCGTGACCTTCCGGGTGCTGGAGCGGGCCTGAGGCCCTTCCCCTGGCCGCACCCCTCGCCCATAGTCCCGGCCAATGACAATCCCGGGAGGAGAGGGGCCATGGACCTGCAGCTGATCGCCGAGGACTTCCAGTTTCCGGAAGGCCCCATCGCCATGAACGACGGCTCGGTGATCCTCACCGAGATCAAGCGCCAGACCCTGACCCGGGGGAAGCCCGACGGGTCCAAGGAGATCCTGGTCAACACCGGCGGCGGGCCGAACGGGGCGGCCATCGGCCCCGACGGCGCCATCTACATCACCAACAATGGCGGGGCCTTCGAGTGGCTGGACAATATGGGCATGACCATCCCCGGCCCGACCCCGCCCTCGCACACCGGCGGCTACATCCAGCGCTTCGACCTGAAGACTGGCGCGCTGACCACCCTCTACACAGAGTGCGACGGCAGGAAGCTGGTGGGCCCCAACGACCTCGTCTTCGACCGGCAGGGCGGCTTCTGGTTCTCCGACCACGGCTGCTCCACCCCCGAGGGCCGCAAGTTCGGCGCGATCTACTATGCGAAGATCGACGGCAGCCATATCAGCCGCCAGCGCGATCACCTGATCTCGCCCAACGGCATCGGCCTGTCGCCCGACGAGAAGGTCGTCTACCTGGCTGACACCAACCTCGGACGCCTCTGGGCCTTCGACATCGCCGAGCCGGGCGTTCTGGCGCCGCCGGAAGGCTTCGCCCCCGGGAGGGTGATCTGCAACCTGCCCGGATACCAGCTGCTCGACAGCCTGGCGGTGGAGGCCGGCGGCAAGGTCTGCGTGGCGACCATCATCAACGGCGGGATCACAGCCTTCGACCCGGACGGCTCGGTGGAGCACTTCGCCGTGCCCGACCTTGTCACCACCAACATCTGCTTCGGCGGGGCGGACATGCGCACGGCCTGGATCACCGCCTCGGCCACCGGCAAGCTCTACCGCGCCACCTGGCCGCGGCCGGGCCTGAAGCTCAACTTCAACGTGTGAGGCCCGGATGCCCCGCGCCTCCGACCCTCACGAGCCGGAGATCGTCGCCAGCCT
>CANGRP010000201.1 GCA_947456005.1 Caulobacteraceae bacterium | reverse complement strand
TCTGCTCAAGGCCCGGGCGGAGGATGCGGGCGTGGCCTCCAAGCTCATCGCCACGGTGTCCGACCTCGAGCAGATCGCCCAGGACGACAATGCGGAGACGCCCGCCCTCAGCGGATGGCGGCTGGAGGCCTTTGGCGCCGACGCCCTGAGGCTGAAGCGGGGAGAGCTGGCCCTGGTCCTCGATGGAACCCGGGTCCGGGTGGTCGAGGTGCGCCGGGCGCCGAGGCCCGCCGCCGGCGACTGACCGGGCGGCGCGGGATCAGGCCAGTCCGACTTCCGAGCGCTCCGCCTCGTTCATCAGGGGCTCGCCCGCCAGGTAGCGTTCCAGGTTCTCGATGAACTGGACATCCGCCCGCGGCTGGACGCCGTCGCCGGAGTTGGACGTGTGGGCGCTGACCCGGACCTGCGGGTGGCTCCAGATCCAGTGGTCCCCCGGCAGGGGTTCGGTCTGGAAGACGTCGAGCACGGCGTGAGCCGGCCGGCCGGCGTCCAGGCCCCGCCGGAGGGCGTCCTCGTCCACCAGCCCGCCTCGGCCGATGTTGATCAGGATGGCGCCGGGCTTCAGCGCTGCAAAGAAGGCGTCATTGCACATGTCCCGGGTCTCGTCCGTCAGGGCGCAGGCCAGCACCACGACGTCGGAGTCCGGAAGGGCCTCGGCGATCCGGGACAGGGGCAGGGTGCGATGCGCCAGCCCCGCGTCCGAGCCCCGACGCACGACGGTCAGGTCCACGCCGAAGACCCGGGCCCTTTGGGCGATCTGCTCGCCGATCGCGCCGTAGCCCACCAGAAGCCAGCGCGTCTGGCTGACCTCGCGATACTGGGTGCGGCCCCATTCCCGCCGGGCCTCCAGCGCCTTCTGGGCGTCGATGGGCACGATCAGCGACAGGGCGTGGGCCAGGACGTACTCGGCGATGACCACGCCCTGGGCCGAGGACTTGGTGATCCGGACGCCCTTTTCCATGATGCGGCGGAAGATGGGCAGGTCCAGTCCGGCGTTGAAGGTCTGCAGCCAGCGGACGTTGGGGCTGTCCAGCAGGGCCCGCATGAGGGTGGGAAGAAGCCCCCCCTGGTAGGCCTCCTGGGTGTTCCAGACGATCTCCGGCGCAATATCGCCCGCCGCCAGGTCGACGCCGTTGCGGACAAAGCGGTTCAGCTCGGGGACCGTCACGATCTCCAGCTTCGGAGCCAGGTGGGTGATCCGGTCCCGGATCCGGTGATGGGACGCCTCTGACATGAGGATCTGGGTCACGTGCGGTTCATCCCATCTGGAAGCGGATCTTGAGCGCCTGCGCCAGCGTCAGGGCCCTCTTGGCGGTCTGCTCGCCCAGGAGCATGTCTTCCCAGCCGGGCTCTGCTGTCAGCTGCAGGCGGTCATTGTCCAGGCCCAGGGCGGCGTGCCGCAGCACCTCCACATTCCTTCCCGCCAGGTCGCAACCGAGGCGGATCGCCGCGCCAACCGCCCGGGCGCGGGCCCGACGCTCAGGGGTCAGCAGCCGGGCGATCGCCTCCGGCTCAGGGGTCGTAACGCCGGAATCGTGCCGCGAGTAGACCACGCAGGCGAGGAAGGCCCTTTCCGCATGGTTCATGCCCGCAATCGGGGCCCGCAGGGCCTTCTCGAAGGCCAGGTCGGCCCGGTGATCCGGGTGCAGCCGCGCCCCCAGGTCCGCCAACCGGCAGGCGGCGGCCAGCAGGGTCGGTTCCCGGAGACCAAACAAGGGGGGCAGCTGAGAGAAGACCGGGCTGATGAAGGCCTCCAGGGCCGGCCCCAATCCTGCGGTCAGGCCGCGTTGGGCGACAAGGGCCTCGCAGCCGCTCACCAGGGGGTCGAGGGCCCGGACATCCTCCCGCATGGACTCAAGGAGGAGCCCCTCCCTGAGGCCGAAGGCCGAGATGGTGACCCGCTGCACCTCCAGGGCCTGGACGATCTCGCCGAGGACCACAGCGGCATAGGGCAGGGTGTCGAACCGCTTCCGGGACAGGCCCTGGATACCCTCCAGGGACGTCCTGGACTGCCGGGCGACGAACCTGCAGAGGTCCAGCAGGTCCGTCCGCCGGATCTCGTACTGGTGAGCGATATGCAGGGGATAGCCGTCCAGCTCCATGTGCAGGAGGGCCAGGTTACGCCAGGCGCCGCCGACGGCGTGGAACTCACGGGTCGACAGGCGCGCAGTGTGGGGGCGGAGGGACCGGGTCACCGAGCGCCTCACCCGTTCGGCGTCCATCGGGCGAGGTGCGCCAAGGGACAGGGGCCCGAGGGGAAGGCTCACCCCCTGGCCAGGGTCGTCGAGGCGGACAAGCTCGAGGCTGGAACCCCCGAGGTCGCCTGTGACGCCGGCGGCGTCCGCCTGTCCCGCCAGGACGCCGAGGGCTCCGTATCTCGCCTCCTCCTCGCCGGAGAGGACGCGCACGGTGATGCCGGTTTCCTCCTCCACCGCCCGGAGGAAGTTACGGCTGTCCCGGGCCTCGCGCACGGCGGCCGTGGCCACCACGAAGGTCTCCCGGCTCGTCCATCCCTGCAGGAGGACGCGGAAGCGCCTCAGGGCGGCCATGGCGATCTCGACACCTTCGGGTGAAAGGCGACCGGTTGTCTGGAGATCGCGGCCCAGGCTGGCCACGGCCTTCTCGTTGTAGACGGTCCAGATCGCCCGGCCTTCAAGGCGATAGACGACAAGCCGGATCGAGTTTGATCCGATGTCGATCACGGCGGCGTGCCGGGTCTCCGGGAGATCCGGCTCCGCTGCAGGTGATGTGCGACTAGGTGCGAGAGGCCACATGATCGATTGCGCTCGGCAGGTCCTTCACCTTCTGTCCGCGACCCGAAAGGCTGGGATTGGTCATGAAGTACTCGTGCGCCGAAAAGGCTCCCGGGTGATCCCAGGCGGGGTCCCGGCTATACCCGCCGGAGGTGTCCAGCGTCCAGCTTTGCGCCTGATCCCGGATATTGGCCAAGAGAATCTGCTGGAGCACCTGCTGGTGGACGGTCGGGTTCTCAACGGGGGTCATGGCCTCGACCCGCCGGTCGAGGTTTCGGGGCATCCAGTCCGCCGACGAGATGAACACCCGGGCGTCGTCTGACGGCATGGGCGATCCGTTGGCGAAGGCGACGATCCGCGAGTGTTCCAGGAACCGGCCGACAATCGACTTGACGCGGATGTTCTCGGACAGGCCCGGGACACCCGGGCGAAGACAGCAGATGCCCCGGATGACCAGCTGGATGTCGACCCCTGACTGGCTCGCTCCGTAAAGGGCGTCGATGATCTCGGGATCCACCAGGGAGTTGAGCTTGGCCCAGATGGCCGCGGGCCTTCCGGCCCTGGCGTTGTCGGCCTCGCCGGCGATCATTCGGACCAGGTCGGTCTTCATGGTCAGGGGAGAGAAGGACAGCTTCTCCATCCTCTGCGGCCGGGCGTAGCCGGTTATGTAATTGAACAGCCGGGCCGAATCCCGACCGAGGGCCGGGTCCGAGGTGAACAGGGACAGGTCGGTGTAGATGCGCGCGGTCTGCGGGTGGTAGTTCCCTGTCCCGAAGTGACAGTAGGTCCGCAGCTGGTCCCCTTCGCGGCGCACCACCATCGAGAGCTTGGCGTGGGTCTTGTACTCCACGAAGCCGAAGACGACGTGGACGCCGGCTCGCTCGAGGTCCCGGGCCCACTTCAGGTTGGCCTCCTCGTCGAAACGGGCCTTGATCTCCACAAGGGCGGTGACGTTCTTCCCGTTTTCAGCCGCCTCGATCAGCGCCGCGATAATCGGGCTGTCCTGAGAGGTCCGGTAGAGGGTCTGCTTGATGGCCAGGACGTGTGGGTCCCGCGCCGCCTGCCGCAGGAACTGCACCACCACGTCGAAGCTTTCGAACGGGTGGTGGACCAGGATGTCCTTCTCCCGGATGGCGGCGAAGCAGTCGCCCGCATGATCCCGGATCCGCTCCGGGAACCGCGGCTCGAAGGCGCGGAACTTCAGCTCCGGGCGGTTCGGCGGGATCAGCTGGGCCAGCTCGTCCAGCCCCAGCAGGCCGTCGATGCGGATGATGTCTTCTCGCCTCGCGTGCAGGTTGGAGCAGATGAAGTCCTGCAGGTCACGGGGCATGGTCGCCTCGATCTCCACACGGACCACGGACCCCAGGCGCCGCTGCTTCAGGCGCTCCTCGAACTCGCGGACGAGGTCCTCTGCCTCCTCCTCGAACTCGACGTCGGAGTCCCGGATCAGGCGAAAGACCCCGCTGGCCTCGACCTTCGATCCCGGGAACAGCCGGTCGACGAAGAGGGCCACCAGGCTTTCGAGGCTGACGAAACGCCTCTCGACACGTCGCCGCCCGCTGGACTGGGAGGGCAGTTCCCAGAAGCGCGCAACCTGCGCCGGGATCGGGACCAGGGCGTAGAGGGAGCGCCGCTCCGACTTCAGCCGAAGCTTGAAGACGAGGGAGAAGGCGAGGTTCGGGATGAAGGGAAAGGGGTGCGCCGGGTCGATGGCCAGGGGGGTGAGGATGGGGAACAGCCGGGTCTGGAAGGCCTCCTCGAGGGCCTCCTGGTCCTCGCGGGAGAGATTGGCCTTCGACACCAGGGTCAGCCCGTGGGCCGACATCTCGCCGGCGAGATCACGCCACTGGGCCTGCTGGTCCGCCATGAGGTCCGCGGCCTCGGCGTTGATCCGGTCCAGCTGTTCCGCGGGCGTCAGGCCGTCCTGGCTGAGGGATCGGACGCCCTCCCGCACCTGGGCCTTCAGTCCGGCGACGCGCACCATGTAGAACTCGTCGAGGTTATTGGCCGAGATCGACAGGAAGCGCAGGCGCTCAAGCAGGGGGTGTCGGGGATTGCGGCTTTCGGCCAGGACCCGGCGGTTGAAGGCCAGCCAGGACAGCTCCCGGCTGAAGAACCGCTCCGGCGAACGCATCAGGTCCATGCTCAATGAC
>CANGRP010000200.1 GCA_947456005.1 Caulobacteraceae bacterium | reverse complement strand
GGATGAAGGAGCTGTTGTGGACTTGGCGTTGCCTGCCAAGAACTAACGACTTTAGCCCCCCCATTGCCACCACCCCCCAAACCCAGTTGGATGGGCCCCTGACCCTCCCGCACCGGGCGGGCGCTGCAAGGGGAAACACCGATGTTCTCGCACATCATGATCGGCACCAATGACCTGGAGAAGGCCAAGACCTTCTATGACGCCGTGCTCGGCACGCTGGGCGTGCCGCCGGCGCGGGTGGACGGGCACCGGATCTTCTACATCACGCCCACGGGCATCTTCTCGGTAAGCCTGCCGATCAATGGCGAGCCGGCCACCGCCGGCAACGGCGGCACCATCGGCTTTGCCTGCACCACGCCGGCCCAGGCCGACGCCTGGCATGCGGCGGGCGTCGCCTCGGGCGGGACCACCTGCGAGGACCCGCCGGGGGTTCGCGAGGGTGGCCAGGGCAAGCTCTACCTGGCCTACCTCCGCGATCCGGACGGCAACAAGCTGTGCGCCCTGCACCGCATGTGATCCGGGCCTGAGACGGCCCTGTACGAAATCGGGCGGCGTCCTTCACGGGGCGCCGCCTTTTTCGTGTGCGGCACCCTCACCCCTGCGGCGGGAAACGCTCCAGAAGGGCGGCGGCCCGGGGCGGGCGGGGGAGGAGGACGCAAGCGCAGGCCTCGCAGAATGCGCACTCGAAGGAACAAATGAAGGCAGCGGCCTGGTCAGTTGGCATTGCGGCTTCGCGCACTTCTCCACAGCCCTAGGCCGTTAAGGGCATCCAGCTTTAAAATTGCTATCCATTATCTCTGTGAGGATGGTTAAATAGACCATCACGGAAACCTATAGAAAAATCCATAATATAGTTCATAGAATTAGACATGAGAAACAAAAACATTAGAAAAATGAAACAATATCGGACCCATCTCGGCAGTGATTTGAACTTATCCCGGAGATTATTGAATTCTGAAGTCACTTTCATTTCCGATCTCCAATTTGGAAAGACGCACACATGAAATCTATTTTTCTTTCAGATTGCGAATTAGAGACCTCATGGCTTCTCTCGACGCACGGGAAAAGAAAACTGCAAGGTAGAGTGAATACCATTTTCCGGGCTTGCCAAGCGCTATTTGAACGCTCTGCGAATTGTAGGCTGGCCGCTGACAGGTCGGTCGGTCTGCGTGTTACTCACCCATGAGAGGCGCTGCCGCCGCGCTGGTCTCGAGACTAGCCCGAGGACGGCCACTCATTACCAAGCGCCGCCTTGTAAGACTCTGGTGTGAAGGGCGGCCGGGTAGTCGTGTAATTCGGCATTCCCGAACACGGGCCGTCAGGCCTGCGGCGGGAAGCGCTCCAGCGGGGCCGTGGCGCGGATCGCGCGAGGAAAGACGATCACGTCTCTGACGGCGCGCTCCGAACAAACCTCTGCGCAGGCCAGAGCGGGGAATGATAGTCGAGGGTCTGATACTCGCCCCCCTGGAGATCGCAGAAGCGAAGCTCAATTTCGGGGTCGTTGACCTCGAGAAATCGCCCTTCGCCGGCGTGATTGTATCGCGAGGTGTCGTGTTGCGCCGACCCTAGCCTGAACTCGGCACCGTACTCGTCGCTGAAACGGCCGCCGCAGGCGCTGAAGTCGTCCGCCGTCGCAGGACGGCCCTGGATTTTGATGGGCGGCAAGTCCAACGCGATTCGGAGCAGTGATCGCGTTAAGCGATCGAAGGGAAACATGTACACATTCGAAAGCACAATTGTGGTCAGGGCTTCGTCGGTCAGGCGCGCCATCTGACACGCAAAACCGCTGACCCCGCCTGTGTGATGGTGCAGCCGTCGCCCCTCATAGGTCGCGGTTCCCCAGCCGAATCCGTAGGGGTAAAGCGTCCTGTCTGCGAGCAAAGTCGGTTCGATCATTTGCTCAAAGGTGTTCCGGCCGATCGCGCGGCCGTCTCGCAATGCCGTATCCCAAACCAATAGATCGTCCAGGGTCGAACACAGGCCGCCAGCCGAGTGTGACCAGTTCGTAGGGTCTGGTCGGGCATTGTGGAAGCCGCTTCGTCCACGCACATATCCGCGCGCGCGCAACGGTATGACCCTATCGGCCGTGGACATCGATGTCTGCGCCATGCCCAGGGGCTCGAAGAACGCTCTCTTCAGGAACGTCTCAAAGTCTTGGCCGCTGACGGCCTCGATAACCGCGCCAAGCAGTATGTATCCCGAATTGCAGTACCGATATTGGTCGCCCGGCTCGAAGTCGAAGGGCGCCGCGAGAATCTCCGCGAGGAGCCATTCACGAGGAATGTTCACACGATCGGTACGGTGTCCCCGGCCTTCATCGTGGTTTCGGATGCCGGAGGTGTGGTTGAGCAGGTGACGAAGTGTCACTGTTCGACCACGTGGGTCGAAGGCGGGCAGATGGGCATCTAGGCGATCTTCGATCGAGAGTACGCCTTGCTCAGCGAGGTGCATGATCGCCGTGGCCGTGAATTGCTTGGAAAGCGAACAGATCCGGAAGCTGCAGTCGGGACGAAGCGGCGTTCCCCACTCAAGATCGGCGAGCCCGTACGCCTTGCGATGGATGAATTGTCCATCCCTCAGCACACCAATGGCGACGCCCGGCCCGCCAACTTCGATAAGGCCCTCGACAGCCTCATCAACCCTCTCACTCGTTCCCATTCCGCGCGCCCTCCTGGTGCATTGGAACGGCGAAACTATGCAGAACCGCGGTCAGAAGTCAGACTTGAACTGAACTCTGTTTTCAGTAGCTTTGACTCGCGATCCGTTCGGTCAGAAGGACGCCAACACTGGGTTCTGTCCAAGAACAGCCTGCTATCGATCCCAGCGCTGTCTCTGCGAGCTGCTTTCAGGGGATTGAGGGCGCCCAGACCTCACCCCTGCGGCGGGAAACGCTCCAGCAGGGCGGCGGCCCGGGGCGGGCGGGGCAGGAGGACGCCGGAACAGTTCGGGCAGGCGCCGGCCAGCTCGCCCCCGGCGCACGCCTCGCAGAAGGTGCACTCGAAGGAGCAGATGAAGGCGCCGGTCCGGTCGGCGGGGAGGGCGGCGGTGCAGCGCTCGCAGGCGGATTTCATCTTCAGCATTCAGAGCTCGATCATGTCGAAGTCCGACTTGGGCGTCCCGCAGAGGGGGCAGATCCAGTCGGCGGGGATATCGGCCCAGCGGGCGCCGGGGGCCAGGCCCTCCGGCGGGTCGCCGAACTCTTCCTCGTAGATGTAGCCGCAGGTGCGGCACTGCCAGGTCTTGAAGGCCTCGGCCACGGCGGCGCCCTCCGGCTCAGGCCATCTTGAAGCGGATGGGCACCGACTTGGGGCCGCAGACGAAGTTGGCGACCATGTTCCGCGGCGCGCCGTCCAGCTCCACGGCCTCGAGGCGAGGCAGGAGCTCCTCCCAGAGGATGCGCATCTCCATCCGCGCCAGGTGCTGGCCGAGGCAGACGTGGGCGCCGTAGCCGAAGGCCACGTGCTTGTTGGGGCTGCGGGTGACGTCGAAGCGGAAGGGGTCGGCGAACTGGGCCTCGTCCCGGTTGCCCGAGGGGTAGCAGAGCATCATCCAGTCGCCCTGGGCGATCTTCTTCCCCGCCAGCTCGGCGTCGGCGGTGGCGGTGCGCATGAAGTGCTTCACCGGCGTGACCCAGCGGATGGACTCCTCCACCAGGCCCGGGATCAGGGCCGGGTCGGCCTTGACCTTCCGGAACTGGTCCGGGTTCTCGGCCAGGGCCCACAGGGCGCCGGCGGTGGTGGACGAGGTGGTGTCGTGCCCGGCGGTGGCGGCGATGATGTAGTAGCTCATGGCCTCGAGGTGGCCGAGGGGCGCGCCGTTCACCTGGCCGTTGGCGATCACGCTGGCCAGGTCGTCACGCGGCTTGACCCGGCGGTCCTCGGTGATGCCGTTGAAGTACATCATGAAGTCCATGACGACGGACTGGATGGTGTCGACGCCGTCGGCGTTCCGGCTCATCTCCTCGCCGGTCCGGTTGACGTCCGGGTCGGCGCTGCCGAACAGCTCCTGGGTCAGCTTGAGCATGCGCGGCTCGTCGGACTCCGGCACGCCGATCACCTCCATGATGACGTGCAGGGGATAGAGGAAGGCCACGTCCCGGGCGAAGTCGCAGCGGTCGCCATGCTCGGCCATGCGGTCGATGAAGCCCCGGGCGATCTCGCGGATGCGCTCCTCCAGCTTGCGCAGGTTCTGCGGCATGAACCAGCCCTGGGTCAGGCGCCGGTAGGCCATGTGGTCGGGGTTGTCCATCTGGACCAGGGAGCGGACGAGGTGGGGGCTGCCGCCCATCATCTCGCGCACCTTCCGGTCGGCCTCGATGGTGGTCAGGGTCGCCGACCGGTCGCCGTTGTGGAACAGCTCGTTCTGGCGCTCGACCTCCAGGATGTCGGCGTGGCGGGTGACCACCCAGAAGGGATCGAAGCCTTCCGGCTGGGCCTGCTCCAGCGGGGCTTCCCGGCGCAGGTAGGCGAAGGCGTCGTCGATCCGCTTGCCGTCGGCGTAGGCGCGGGGGTCGACAAGGGTCTGGGCGATGTCCTGGGCGATCACGGGGCGGCTCCCTGAGTGAGTCCTGTGGCCCGGAGTCGGACCCGGCGGGACCATTTCACCAAGTGAGCGGCCGTTCAATAAGGGTCGATCCGGAGGGGCTTTTGACCCCCTCCGTCCCGCTTAGCGGTCCACCTCCCCCTGGGGGGAGGAATGACTGAGCCAATTGCTCCCCCAAGGGGGAGCTCCCGGCGAAGCCGGGTGAGGGGGTCAGCGGCGCACGGGTATCGTGAAACCCGGGGGGCCGGGCCCGACCTCAGGCTGGCGGGAGGCAGAGGCCCGGGGCGACGCCGGCCGGCCAGACCAGGGTGGCGAGGGCGAAGGCGATGAGCGCGCCTCCGGCGGCGAGGCGCAGGCCCGGCCTCGCACCGGCCCGGACCAGTC
>CANGRP010000199.1 GCA_947456005.1 Caulobacteraceae bacterium | reverse complement strand
GTCGGACGACCGAAATCCTCTCCAGGAACGACAGGCGCGGTGAGGATTTCTGTGGAACCCCCGACGTAGGACGGAGGCCCCCGAAACGGACCTCCGCGCACCGCCCCTGGTCCCCCGGCCTGTCGCGGGGGCGGCGGTGAAATGAGCCGTGGCCCCTTGCGGGGCCCCGGGAACTAGCGGCGCAGGCCGAGCTTCGTGATGATCGCCTGATAGAGACCGGCGTCGGAGGCCTTCAGGTGGTCAAGGAGCCGGCGGCGCTGGGACACCATCTTCAGGAGCCCGCGACGGGAGTGGTTATCCTTCTTGTGGGCTTTGAAGTGCTCGGTCAGGTTGGCGATCCGTTCGGACAGGATGGCCACCTGGACTTCCGCACTCCCGGTATCGCCTTCGGAGCGACCGTGGGTCTGGATAAGTTCCGCCTTACGTTCAAGCGTAATCGACATCGTAGGATCCCCGCTCTGGTCAGAGGTGAAAGACGCGCGCGGGTTCGAGCCGTCCCATGCGCATCTCGCAGAGCGCCACCAAGGATCCGCCCGCCAGTACTGACACCGTCCGGGTTCCGGCGGTGAGCCGGGACCTCAGGTCGTCAACCTGTCTGGGAACGAGAACGATGGGTCGTCCCTGCTTAAGCCTGAAGGCGTCTTCGGCGGTCACGGCCAGCTCCGGGATGTCGTCCAGGGCGGTCTCGACCGGAAGCAGGGCCTCCAAGAGGCCGGCCTTATGCCCCAGATCCTCAAGGTTTTCCAGCGTAATCGCCCGGTCCTCAGTGAAGGGGCCCACCCGGGTCCGCCTCAGCGCGCTGACATGCCCGCAGGCGCCAAGTCGCTCGGCCAGGTCCCGGACCAGGGCGCGGACATAGACGCCCTTGCCGCAGTCGATCTCGATCTCGACATGGTCGGCGTCCGGCGCACCCGTCACCCGGGCGTCGTGGATCACCACCCGGCGGGCGGCCAGCTCCACCGTCTGCCCGGCCCGGGCCAGGTCGTAGGCGCGCTCACCATCCACCTTGATGGCCGAGAAGGCCGGCGGGACCTGGTCGATCTCGCCAATGAAGGCGGGCAGGGCCGCAGCGGCCTGGTCGGCGGTGGGCCGCACGTCCGAGGCGGCCGAGGTTTCGCCTTCCCGGTCCAGGGTGGTGGTGGTGCGGCCCCAGGCGATGGTGAATCGGTAGGTCTTGCCCGCGTCCATCATGAAGCTGACCGTCTTGGTGGCCTCGCCGAGGGCGATGGGCAGGACGCCGGTGGCCAGGGGATCCAGTGTGCCCGCGTGCCCGGCCTTCTGGGCGTTGAACAGACGCCGGATCCGGCCCACCGCCTGGGTCGAGGTCAGGTCGTAGGGCTTGTCCAGGCAGACCCAACCCGACACCGCCTCGCCGCTCTTGCGCCGTCCCACCTCAGTCCTCTCCGTCGGTCGCACCAGGGTTCGCACCGGGACCCAGGTCGCGCGCGACGCGGGGATCGCGGAACAGGGCGTCCATGCGGGCCGCCTCTGTGAAGCTCTCGTCGTGGGCGAACTTCAGGTCGGGAGTGAACTTCATGTCGATCTCGCGACCCAGGCGGCCCCGCAGGAACTTCGCGTGGCGGTTAAGGCCCGCCACCACACGCCCCGCATCCTGCCCGCCGAGGGGCTCGACGAAGGCGAAGGCGTGCCTCAGGTCCGGGCTCATCCGCACCTCAGTCACCGTCACGGACACGCCGGCCAGTTCGGGATCGGCGATCTCCTCCTCGCGGAGGATCTCGACCAGGGCGTGGCGGATCAGTTCTCCGGCCCGCAGCTGGCGCTGCGAGGGTCCGGTCGGGGCGCCGCGACCGGCGCCGGAATGCTTTTTCATGGGAAGGTCCCGGATAGCTGGCCCGGACCGCGGATCGGACGCGGGCTCGGGGAAAGGCGGCGGGTTCTAGTCGCGCGCAGGCCCGCTGTCCAGCCGCAGGGCGATCAGGCGCCCGTCCGCTGCCGGAAGAAGGCGATCACCTTCTGCTCCGCCGCCTTGGTGGGGCCGTCCTCGCGCAGGTGCAGGGTCAGGACGGAGTGCGGGGGCATGTCGGCGGGAGCGGCGTCGGCGTCGTCCAGCTCCACCGGGTCGAACCGGTCGCCAAAGGTCGCCTTCAGGGTCTCGAAGCGGGCGTCCGGCACGAACCGGTCGGAGCGGAAGCGCAGGCCCATGACGGTCAGGTCTTCGGCCTCCAGCCGCTCCTTCACGCAGCGCAGGTCCTCTGGAGAGACATCGATGTCCGCCGCCCGCGCCCTGGAGCCGAAGGGCAGGGGCAGGGAGGGCTGGGACAGGACCGGCGCCACCACGGCCGGCTCGGTCATCATGGCCAGGGCGAAGCCTCCGGAGAAGCACATCCCCAAGGCCCCCACCCCCGCCCCGCCACACTCGGCGTGGGCCTTGCGAGCCAGGGCCCGCAGCCAGTCGGCGATCGGACTGGTCCGCCCGGTCCGCCAGACGTTGAACTCGCGCCGGACGCAGAAGGCCGTGGCCATGGACTTGAGGGCGTAGCCTCCGCTGACCGGCCGGCCAGGATCGCCGATCAGGCTGGGCAGGAAGACCGTCATGCCGGCCTCGGCGACCCGGTCGGCGAAACGGATGACCAGCGGGTGCAGGCCGGGGATCTCGTGAATCACGATGACGGCGGGCCCCTGCCCGCGTCGCCAGACCGGACGGGTCCAGGGGCCATCCTCGAAGGTGAACCGCTCGTAGGCGGAGAGGGCGTCTTCCCAGGCCATATCGGCTTCCTTCAGAGGCGGATCTTCAGCGAGGTGAGGTCGCCCTCGAAACCGCTCAACCGCCACCGGCCCTCGGCCGAGCGCGTGAAGATCAGGGTGCAGGGGCCATCCTTCTCGAATGTGGCGCAGACCCGGCCGTCAGGCATGGCCTTCAGGCGGGCGGCGATGGCCACTGTTCCGGGGAGGGGCTTGTCGCGTGAATAGCCATAGGCTTCAGCCACCTGGCGGAAGACTCCCGGCTGGATCAGGGCGTCACCTGCAAGGCTGGCGAGGGCGGGGGCCGCCACGACGCCGAGCTGGTCCAGGTCGAGGCCTTCCACCTTCAGGCGTGAGGTTTCACGGGCGAGGCGGGAGGCGATCTCGGACTTCAGGGCCTCGCGGTCGACCCGGGCGTCGAAAGCCGCGCGATCCCCGTCCCGGATCGCCACGAGGAGGGCGTGGACGTCATGGGCCGCATCCAGGCGGCCGCCCGTCGCGCAGGCCGCCAGGAGGCTGAGGAGTCCGAGGAGGACGAGGTGCTTGAGCATGGACCTCCCCGCTGGGCGCGCCCTAGAGGCTGCGCTTGACCTCTTCGATGGTGAAGCACTCGATGATGTCGCCTTCCTGGATGTCCTGGAAGCCCTGGAAGGCCATGCCGCACTCGACCCCGTTGCCGACCTCGGCCACCTCTTCCTTGAACCGCTTGAGGGTCTGGAGGACGCCCAGTTCCAGGACGACGATGTCGTTGCGCACGATCCGGACGCGGGCGCCACGCCGGACCACGCCCTCGGTGACGCGGCAGCCGGCGACCTTGCCCACCCGGGTGATGTCGAACACCTGCAGGACCCGGGCGTTGCCGAGGAAGGTTTCCCTCTGCTCGGGCGCCAGCAGGCCGGACATCACGCCCTTCACGTCATCGAGCAGGTCATAGATGATCGCATAGTAGCGGATCTCCACCCCCTCGCGCTCGGCGAGTTGCCGGGCCTGGGTGGTGGCGCGGACGTTGAAGCCGAGGATGGGCGCGCCCGATCCCTTGGCCAGCATCACGTCGCTCTCGCTGATGGCGCCTGCGCCAGACAGGATGATCCGGGCGCGGACTTCGTCGGTGGCCAGCTTGTCCAGCGAGCCGACGATGGCCTCCGCAGACCCCTGGACGTCGGCCTTGATGATGACCGGCATCTCCGAGATCTTCTTGTCCTGCATCTTGGCCATGAAGTCGGCCATGGAGACGCCGCCGCCCACGGGGGCCCCGGCCTTCTCCCGCTTCAGGCGGATCCGGTACTCGGTCAGCTCCCGGGCGCGCGCCTCGGAGTCCACCACGGCGAAGGCTTCGCCAGGGGCGGGCGCGCCGTCCAGGCCGAGGATCTCCACCGGCTCGGAGGGCCCCGCCGAGGGAACCTGTTCGTCCCGCTCGTTGAGCAGGGCGCGGACGCGACCAAAGCTGGCGCCGGCCACGACGATGTCGCCGCGCTTCAGGGTGCCGCGCTTGACCAGGACGGTCGAAACGGCGCCGCGCCCGCGGTCGATCTTGGATTCGATCACCACGCCTTCGCCTGTGCGGTCCGGGTTGGCCTTCAGCTCAAGCACTTCAGACTGCAGGAGGATGGCCTCGATCAGGTCATCCAGGCCGGTCTTCTTGAGGGCCGAGACCTCGATGATCTGGGTCTCGCCGCCCAGGCTCTCGGCGACCACCTCGTGCTGGAGCAGTTCGTTGATCACCCGGGTCGGGTTGGAGTCCGGCTTGTCCATCTTGTTGACGGCCACGATGATCGGCGTCCTCGCCGCGCGGGCGTGCTGGATGGCCTCGATCGTCTGGGGCATGACCCCGTCGTCCGCGGCGACCACCAGGACGACGATGTCGGTCACCTCCGCGCCCCGGGCCCGCATGGCCGTGAAGGCCGCATGTCCGGGGGTGTCCAGGAAGGTCACCTTCTGGCCGCTGGGCAGCCTCACCTGGTAGGCGCCGATGTGCTGGGTGATGCCGCCCTGCTCCCCGCCGGCCACGTCGGCCTGGCGCAGGGCGTCCAGCAGCGAGGTCTTGCCGTGGTCGACATGGCCCATGACCGCCACGACGGGCGCGCGGACCTCTAGGCTCTCGTCCATGTCGTCGGCGCCCAGGAAGCCTTCCTCGACGTCGGAGTCCGAGACCCGCTTGACGGTGTGGCCAAACTCGGTGGCGATCAGCTCCGCCGTGTCGCTGTCGATCACGTCGTTGATCTTCACCATCATGCCCTG
>CANGRP010000198.1 GCA_947456005.1 Caulobacteraceae bacterium | reverse complement strand
TGGCCGCAGGGGACCGGGTGATCCTGTATCCTGCGGCCACCCTGCGCGACGGGGCCCGGGTCCAGCCCTGACGCCCGGCCTCCCAGGGGCCCACCCGCGAACCCTCAGACTGTCAGAACACCGTCATCCAAGGGTCGCGGATGTGTCGCAGGCTCCGCTTAGTTTCCCCCTACTCGGCCGACAGAACGGCCGGAATCGGGGATTAACATGAAGTCAGCACTCACAACGGGCGCTTCCGCCCTCGCCCTCCTTCTCGCCGCTTCCGCAGCCTACGCCGCCGAGGATGCGGCCACCGTCGAAGAACTGGTCGTCTACGGGAAGGGCGAGAGCCGCCAGGTCCAGGCCCTGACCGTCGAGGAGATCGAGCGGGCGGCGCCAGGGTCCAGCCCGATCAAGATGGTCGAGAAGCTGCCGGGCGTGAACTTCCAGGCGGCGGACGCCTTCGGGGCCTACGAGTGGTCCACGCGCATCTCCATCCGCGCGTTCAACCAGAACCAGCTGGGCTTCACCCTCGACGGCGTCCCGCTGGGCGACATGAGCTATGGCAACCACAACGGGCTCCACATCAGCCGGGCCATCGCCACAGAGGACCTCGCCGGCGTGGAGCTGGCCCAGGGCGCCGGCGCGCTCAGCGTCGCCTCGACCTCGAACCTGGGCGGAGCCCTGAAGTTCACCAGCCGCACGCCGTCGGCCGACATGGGCGCCGACCTGGGGCTCACGGTGGGATCAAGCTCGATGCGCCGCGTCTTCCTGCGCGCCGAGACCGGGGAACTCCCCGGCGGCGGCCGTGGGTCGATCAGCTACGCCGACCAGAAGGCCGACAAGTGGAAGGGCCAGGGCGAGCAGAAGCAGAAGCAGCTGGGCCTGAAGTTCGTTCAGCCGATCGGCGACTTCACGGTCACGGCCTTCTACAACACCTCCGAGCGTCGCGAGAACGACTACCAGGACCTGTCCCTGGACATGCTCTCCCGCCTCGGCGCCAACTGGGACAACAATACCGGTCGCTGGGCCGAGGCCGTCCAGATCGCCCGCGCCTACCAGAACGCGGCCAACTATGCCGGCCCGAGCCCCATCCTGGACGGGAATGGCTGCTACACCGGTTCGGGCGCCAATCCCTATCCGGGCAAGGTCAAGTGCGTGGATGACACCTACTACGACGCCGCCGGCCTGCGTGACGATACCCTTTGGGCCCTCACCGCCGCGGGGCCGGTGGCCGGGATCGACCTGACCGCCACCGTCTATGGCCACACCAATGACGGCCAGGGCATTTGGTACACGCCCTATCGCGCATCGCCGAACAACAACGTCCCCGGCGCGACGAGCCAGGACGCCCCGATCTCGACCCGGACGACCGAGTACGCCATCGACCGGATGGGCCTGATCCTCGGCGCGGGCTTTGACCTGGGCGACCACAGGATTTCGGTCGGGGGTTGGCTGGAGTCCAACGACTTCACCCAGTCTCGGCGGTTCTACGGCCAGAACCTGGCCTCGCCCTCCTCTTCCCTGAGCTTCTTCTCCGGGCCCTTCTTCACCCAGTGGTCGGGCGACTTCGAAACCGACACCCGGACCCTCTACATCGAGGACGCCTGGACCGTTTCCGACCAGCTGAAGGTCAACTTCGGCTTCAAGTCGGTCAGCGTCGAAAGCAGCACCGTGACGAAGATCGGCTCGCCGGTGATCAATGGCTCCATCACCTCGGAGGAGTCCTTCCTGCCCCAGGTCGGCTTCACCTGGGCCCTGTCCGACGACAGCGAACTGTTCGCAAGCTATTCGAAGAACATGCGGGCCTTCGCGGCCGCCCGTACCGGGCTTTCGCCCTTCGCCACGACCCAGCCCGGCTTCGACGCCATCCGCGGCAAGCTCCAGCCAGAGACGTCGCAGACCTTCGAGGGTGGCTGGCGTTACCGTTCCGGCGGCTTCCAGGGCGTCGCGGCTCTGTACTACGTCAAGTTCGACGATCGCCTGATCGGCACCTCCGCCGGCGCGGGAATCGTTGGCAGCCCGACCATCCTGTCCAACGCCGGCAGCGTGACGGCCCAGGGCTTCGAGGCGGCGGGAACCTTCGAGCTGAACGACGACTGGAGCCTCTTCGGTTCCTACGCCTACAACGACAGCACCTATGACGACGACATCCGCGACGCTGCGGGCGTGATCACCCAGAGGATCAGCGGCAAGACCACGGTGGACTCGCCCAAGCACCTCCTGAACGGTGAGGTCAGCTTCGACCGTGACGGCTGGTTCGCCGCGCTGAACGTCCACTACGTCTCGGAACGGTACTTCACCTACACCAACGACAAGTCCGTCCCGTCCACCACGACGGCGGACCTGTCCTTTGGCTACCGCTTCCAGGGCGAAGGCCTGACCGAAGGCCTGGAGATCCAGGCCAACGTCACGAACCTGACGGATGAGAGCTACGTCTCGACCATCGGCTCCAACGGCTTCGGCTACTCGGGCGACAACATGACCCTGCTGACCGCCGCCCCGCGTCAGGCCTTCGTGACCCTGCGCAAGCGCTTCTGATCCTCTTCCCGAGGCAACCCCGACTGGCCCCGCCGGCGACGGCGGGGCCTTTTTTTGAGTACTCAGACCGTAGACGCCACAGGCTCCTGCAATCGCTTCGATCAACCGTCATCCTGGTCGGCGTGGGCGTTCGCGCCGCCGCCCGCCGGGCCGGTGTAGCCCTGGACGCCGTCCGCGCCTTCCCACCAGTAGGCGGGCCGCTTGCGGTCGCCGGTCAGTTCCTCGTTGACCGTCGCAGCGTCCAGCAGGCGGCCTCCGATCATGACCTTGCTGACCTTGTCGGAGTTCCGGATGTCCTGGGTCGGGTCTGCGTCGAGCACGACCAGGTCGGCCAGCTTGCCAGGCTCCAGGCTGCCGATATCGGCGTCGTATCCCAGGCTGCGCGCCGCCTCGATCGTACCCGTGCGAAGCGCCTCGACCGGGGTCATTCCGCCCCGGGCGAAGGACCAGAGCTCCCAGTGGGCGGCGATGCCCGGCTCCTGGCCATGCGCCCCGATGGCGACCGGCACGCCGCGCCGCGCCAGCTTGGCCGCTTCGCGGGCGCTGTCATCGTCCTTGTAGTCGCCCTCGGGCGCGATCTCCCGCCGGGCGTTGCTGGCGGTCAGGATTGCGGCCGGTTGATGCCTTTGCAGCAGTGGGTGCTTCCAGACCTCGGTATGGGCGCGCCAGTAGGGATCCCCTGCTGGCCCGCCATAGGTCACGACAAGGGTGGGGGTATAGCCGGTCTGCGACTGGCTGAAGAACTGAAGCACATCCTCGTAGAACACGCCGAGCGGCAGGTTGTGCTCGACCGTGGTGTTGCCATCGGCAATCAGGGTCATGTCGAGGCCGAAGAGCGAACCGCCTTCGGCCACCGAGCGCATCCCTTCGGCCAGGGCCGCAGCGGTCACCTGCTGTCGCTGGTCGCGGCGCGGCTGGTTGTAGTTCTTGAGGCTGTGGGCGCCCTGGGCCTTGAGACGACGGACATGGGCCAGGGCGTCCTCGTAGCTGTCGATCTGCGCATAGACGCCAGCCTGGCGAGCGCCATAGACGATCTCTGCGGTCGAGAAGGTCCGGGGGCCGACGATCCTGCCGGAGCGGACCATCTCAAGGGCGGGGAAGACCGTGCGGGCGCTGCTTGAGGGATCGTGCTGGGTGGTCACGCCCAGCGCCAGGTTGACCATTTCCGCCCAGTTGGCCTGTGGGGTGATCTCGTCGATCCCGTAGGGTCCGTGGGCATGGGCGTCGATCAGGCCCGGGATCACCGTCTTGCCGCTGGCGTCGAGCGTCGGCGTTCCCGCCGGGATCGCCACCTCCCCGCGCCGGCCCACGGCCTTGATCCGGTCACGCTCGACCAGCACCACGCCATCCTCGATGACGCCGCCATCCGCACCCTTCATGGTGACCACGCGGGCGCCGACAATTGCGATCCGGCCGGTAGGCTTGTCCGCGGTGATCCGCATGGAGAGGGAAACGCCTGACTTCGGCGGGTCGAACTTCGCCGGCTGGGCGCCTTTGGCCAGCGGGGCGTCTGCGAACATGCCGGCCCGATCGGCGCTGAACACCGTGGGGCCAAGCGACCAGTTCAAGCGCTTGCCACCCTCGCTCCAGTGGATCCAGTCGGCGCCGTCGCCGCTGACCCTGATGACCGGAAGCGCCCCCCCTTGGGGGACAGCGAGACTTCCTGGGCGCCGGGCGCCATGGGGGTGACATAGGCTTGGTAGTTCTGGCGGAAGGCCAGGAACCGGCCGTCGGGCGAGACCCGGTAGTCATTGACCAGTTCCCCGCGGGCATGGACGCGGCGCGCCTCGCCGTTGAGATCAAGGCTGACCAGGCGGCTTTCCTTGGGGTCGCCTTCCATGACGAAGACGCGGTCACTGGCGGCGCCGAACTGGGGACTGCCGCCATTATCGGTGATGCGGGTCAGTTCGCCGCCGCTCGCCGCGACACGATAGACCCCGGGTTCAGCCGATCCGCGCGGACTGGAAAGATAGCCCCCGCGGTCCTTCTCGAAGACCACGGTCCTGCCATCGGGCGAGAAGCGAGGCCGGGCGTAGTGGCCCGCCGGGGTGATCGCGGTGGACTTGCCGCCGCTGGAGGCGATCGTTCGGACTTCCCCCAGGCCGGCGTCGGTCCAGCGGACATAGACCAGCTTCCGGCCGTCGGCCGACCAGGAGGGATAGGCCTCCATCGCCGCCTCGTCCCGGGTCAGGCGACGCGGCTCGCCGCCCGCCATTGGCTTGATCCAGAGCTTGCCGAGGGTCTCGAACACCACGGACCGGCCGTCGGGCGAGACGCTGGCCCCGCGCGGCATGCGTGTCTCGAGGGTGTCGGGCGCCACTGCGATAGGCGGCCGCGGAGGATCGATCACGCCGCGCGTATCGGCGATCCTGAAGGGAATGATCGCGCTCTGGCCCGAGGCCAGGTCGACCCGGTTGAGCTTGCCGCCGGCCC
>CANGRP010000197.1 GCA_947456005.1 Caulobacteraceae bacterium | reverse complement strand
CGTCAGCCGGGATGTCGGCTGGCCTGAGAGGATCGCGAGGCGCTCGGGGCGCGGCAAGGGCGCCCGGGCGCCGCGCAGGGCGATGGCCAGGGGCAGGCCCGGAAACTCTGCAGCGTAGCGGGCCGCCCACTGGATGAACTCCATCGTGGCCGGGCTGAGCGGGAGAGCCTCGAGCCGGCCGGACACCGCCTTGAGCGGACGGTTGCCGCCGGCGCCCTCCCGGACCTGGGTCACCACGCCCCCGGCGAGGCGACCGCCCAGGGGGACGGAGACCTGCTCGCCCACCGACAGGTCAAGACCCTCGGGCTCCTCGTAGTCGAAGGCTTCCGGAAGGGGCAGGGGCAACAGGACGGAGACAATGCGGGCCATGTCGCCTCTTCTTAGACCGGTCCGTCCCGGACCGGGAGCCTTGAGGGCTTCCGGGGCGGCCTCCGGAGTCCTACAAGACCCCTTCAACAAAAGCGGACGCAGCCAGATGCAACTCTTTCTCGACACCACCGACGTGGCGATCCTCAAGGATCTCGCCGCCACCGGCCTCGTCGACGGCGTGACGACCAACCCTACGCTGATCGCCAAGTCGGGCCGGCCCATGTTCGATGTCATCGCCGAGATCTGCGAACTGGTCGAGGGACCGGTCAGCGCCGAGGTCGCCGCCACGGACACGGCGGGCATGCTCGCCGAGGGCGTGAAGCTGGCTGCAATCGCGCCGAACGTGGTGGTCAAGGTGCCGCTGACGCGGGAGGGCCTGGTCGCCACATCGGAGTTCGCGGTGCAGGGAATCCAGACCAACGTCACCCTGTGCTTCTCGGCGGCCCAGGCCCTGCTCGCGGCCAAGGCCGGCGCCAGCTATATCTCGCCCTTCATCGGCCGGCTGGACGATCACGGCGCGGAAGGCATGGACCTGATCACCGAGATCCGGGCCATCTACGACAACTACGACTTCGATACCGAGATCCTCGCCGCTTCGATCCGGAGCCCTGCCCATGTCACGGCCGCCGCCCTCTGCGGCGCCGACTGCGCGACGATCCCGCCGGAAGTCTTCGCCGCCCTCTTCAAGCACCCGTTAACCGAACGGGGTCTTTCTCAGTTCCTCAGTGACTGGGCCGCCACGGGACAGTCGATACTCTAAGCCGAGGGTGCAGGAGCGATGAGCGGTGCGGGCGAGGCGGACATGGCGGACGAGCCCGGGCCCGAAATGGTGCGTGCGGTCCTGCTCCGCCGTCCGGACATCCTGACCGGTGATCCCGAGACCCTCCAGGCCCTCGGCCTGGCCCTGAGGCCCGACGCCCGCGTGGTGGAGTTTGGGCCCGCCGCCCTCGCCCGTGTCAGCGAGACGGCCCGGCTTGAGAGCGAGGCGCGGGCCCGGCTCGAATCGGTCGCCCGCGCCAATTTCATGGCCCAGGCCCAGACCCGGGAGGCGGTGCTCGATCTTCTCGACGCGACAGACGCTGCGGATCTCGCCCTTCGCCTCGATGAGATCGCCCGCGCCCGTTTTGGCCTGCAGGCCGGAGCCCTTGGCCTGGAGGGACCTTTGGCCCCAGAAGGCTGGCGGCGCCTGCCGGACGACGGGGTCGCCCGGGTGCTCGACGACGGGGCTGAGCTTCTTCTCGGGTTCAGGGCGACGGCCCTCGGCCTGTTCGGCGAGCAGGCGCCCTTCGTCCGCTCTATGGCCCTGGCCCGCCTTCAACTGCCCAACGGCCCGGGGCTCCTCGGCTTCGGGTCCGGCGATCCCGAGGGCTTCACGCCGGACATGGGGCCGGAGCTTGTCGCCTTCGTGGCCCGGGTCGCCGAGCGGCTGGCGCGGCGGCTCATGGACGCGGAGCCGGGCGGAGACGCCTGATGGAGGCCCGCGCGGCTCTCGCCCAATGGCTGGAGCACCTGGAGCAGGAGCGACGCCTGTCGCCCCGCACCCTGGCCGCCTACGGTTTCATAGGCCGCCGTTACCTGGCCTTCCTGGAAGGGCACAGGGGCGGCCCCCTGACGGCGGAGGACCTCGGCGCGATCAGCGCCGCCGAGATCCGGGCCTGGCTGGCGGTGCTGCGGCAGGGCGAGACGCCGCTTTCGCCGCGCTCCCTGTCCCAGTCTCTGTCGGCGATCCGGACCTTCCACCGCTTCCTGGACCGGCGGCTGGGGATCGCCAACCCCGCCCTCGCCCTTGTGCGGGGGCCGCGGGTTCGGCCCTCCGCCCCCAGGCCGGTCACAGAGGCCCAGGCGGTGGAACTCCTCGCTGAACCGGGGCTCGACGTGAACCTGGACCCCTGGGAGTCGGCCCGGGACGAGGCTGTCCTGACCCTGCTCTACGGCTGCGGCCTGCGGATTTCCGAGGCCCTGTCCCTGCGCCGCCGGGATGCGCCCTTGGGCGAGGCCCTGCGGATCACCGGCAAGGGCGCGAAGACGCGGATGGTCCCGGTCCTGCCGAGGGTGGCCCGGGCCATTCAGGATTACCTGGACGCCCTGCCCTTTCCCCTCTCGCCCGACGATCCCTTGTTCCGGGCCCGGCGGGGCGGCCCCCTGTCGCCACGACATGTCCAGGCGGCGGTGCAGGGGATGCGGGGGCGGCTGGGCCTGCCGGACAGCGCTACGCCCCACGCCCTGCGGCACGCCTTCGCCACCCACCTCCTGGGCGCCGGGGCCGACCTCAGGTCAATCCAGGAGCTGCTGGGCCACGCCTCGCTCTCCACCACCCAGCGCTACACCCAGGTGGACGCCGCAGCCCTGCTCAGGGCCTATGCCGACGCCCACCCGAGGGCCTGACGAAGCCGTCGGGCGCCCGTCAGGCCTGCATGGTCCAGCCCTCGACGCCCATGGCGGCCTGCCGGCCGGCCTCAGAGCGCGTCGGGTGGGGATGGCAGACGCGGGCGATGTCCTCGCTGGCGGCGCGGAAGGCCATGGCCACGCAGTACTCGCCGATCAGTTCGCCCGCCTGCGGGCCCAGGATATGGACGCCGAGGATCTCGTCGGTGGCGGCGTCGGCCAGCACCTTCACGAGGCCATCGGTCTCGTGGTTGATCTTGGCCCGGCTGTTGGCGGCGAAGGGGAACTTGCCGGCCTTGTAGGCGCGGCCCTCGGCCTTGAGCTGCTCTTCATTGCGGCCGACCCAGGCCACCTCGGGGGCGGTGTAGACCACGCTGGGCACCAGGTTGTAGTCGACGTGGCCCGCCTTGCCGGCGATCAGCTCGATGCAGGCGACGGCGTCCTCCTCCGCCTTGTGGGCGAGCATGGGGCCGTGGATCACGTCACCGACCGCCCAGACGCCCGCCGCCGAGGTCCGGAAATGGTCGGTCTCGATGAAGCCGCGGGCGTCGGGGACGATCCCCACGGTCTCCAGGCCGAGGCCGGCGGTGTAGGGCCGGCGGCCGATCGCCAGCAGGACGCGGTCGGCTGACAGGGTCTCGGCGGCGCCGCCGGCGGCGGGCTCCACCGTGAGCTCGACCTTGGACTTGCCAGCCTTGGCCCCGGTCACCTTGGACCCCAGCCGGAAGTTGACGCCCTGCTTGGCCAGGGTCCGCTGGAACGCCTTGGCCAGCTCGGCGTCCATCCCGGGGCAGATCCGGTCCAGGTATTCGATGACCGTGACCTCGGCCCCAAGCCGGCGCCAGACCGAACCCAGCTCCAGGCCGATGATGCCGGCGCCGATGACGACAAGGGTCTTCGGCACCTCGCCCAGGGACAGGGCTCCGGTGGAATCGACGATGCGATCGCCGTCCACCTTCACTCCCGGCAGGCCCGAGGGCTCGGAGCCTGTGGCGAGGACGATGTTGGCGGCTTCGAGGGTGACGACCTTGCCGTCCTCTCCCTCCACCTCGACCCGACCGGGGCCGGCAAGCCGGCCCTTGCCGAGGAAGCGCTCGACCTTGTTCTTTTTCATGAGGAAGTCGACGCCCTTGGTCAGGGCGGTCACCGACTCGTCCTTCTGGGCCATCATCTGCTTGAGGTTGAGGCGCGGGGCGACCTCGATGCCCAGGTGCTCGAACTCCCGGTTTGCGGCCTCGTAGAGTTCGGAGGCGTGCAGGAGGGCCTTGGAGGGCATGCAGCCGACGTTCAGGCAGGTGCCGCCCAGTGTCGACCGCATCTCGACAATGGCGGCCTTCAGGCCAAGCTGGCCAGCGCGGATGGCGGCGTTGTAGCCCCCGGGGCCGCCCCCGATGATGACGACGTCGAACTGGGACATGGGATTTCCTCGCCCGCCAGGGGCCTGAACCGGATTAGATGTCGAGCAGCAGACGCTGCGGATCCTCGATGGCTTCCTTGACGCGGACAAGGAAGGTCACGGCGCCCTGGCCGTCGACGATGCGGTGGTCATAAGACAGGGCCAGGTACATCATCGGGCGGATGACCACCTGGCCGTTCACGGCCACGGGACGCTCCTGGATCTTGTGCATGCCCAGGATGCCCGACTGCGGCGCATTGAGGATCGGTGTCGACATCAGCGAGCCATAGACCCCGCCATTCGAGATGGTGAAGGTGCCGCCCTGCAGGTCATCCAGGGCCAGGGCGCCGTCTCGGGCCTTCTTGCCAAGGGCGCCGATGGCCTTCTCGATCCCCGCCAGGGACAGGGTGTCGGCGTCGCGGACCACGGGCACGACAAGGCCGCGCTCCGTGCCGACAGCCACGCCGATGTCGTAGTGGTTCTTGTAGATCAGGTCCTGGCCATCGATCTCGGCGTTGACCTCGGGCACGGCCTTGAGGGCGTGGATGCAGGCCCGGACGAAGAAGCCCATGAAGCCCATCTTGACGCCGTGGGTCTTCTCGAAGGCGTCCTTGTAGGTGTTCCGCAGGGCCATGACGGCGGTCATGTCGACCTCGTTGAAGGTCGTCAGCATGGCGGCGCTCTGCTGCGCCTCTTTTAGCCGGCGGGCGATGGTCTGCCGCAGGCGGGACATGCGGACGCGCTCCTCGCGGGCGTGGGCCTCGCGCGGAGCGGACGGCGCAGGGGCCGGCGGCGGGGCGGCGGCGCGCGCCTCGAGG
>CANGRP010000196.1 GCA_947456005.1 Caulobacteraceae bacterium | reverse complement strand
GCCGGGTCCGGGTTGGCCGCCGCCGCCGCCATCCGGTCCACAAGCGCCCGGGCCCGCTCCAGCCGCCCCGCCCCGCAGTGGGCCAGCACGGCGTGCAGGTCGTTGAAGGCGTACCAGGCGCCCTCGTCCCGCAGGGCCCATTCCTCCGACAGCCGGTCCCAGCGCCCGCCCGCCTCCACCCCGTCGAGCTTCAGCCGCCAGAGCAGGCCCGCCGAATCGATCAGGGTCATGGCCAGGGGATCTGGACCGCCGTCCCAGACCGCCGCGTCGTGCAGGGCCAGGGCCCGTTCCGGCCCTTCGGTCTCCAGGGCGAAAAGGGCCGCGTGCCAGGAGGTGTGGACCTTCAGGAAGTGGTCGTGCGCCCAGTCCGCCCGCCGGGCCTCCAGCAGGTCGAGCCCCGCCTGCGAGCGGCCCTGCATCTCCAGGGCGTGAACCAGGGCGTGCTGGGCCCAGACATCCCGGGGCGCGCCGTCCAGCGCCTGCCGCGCGGCGGCCTCGGCGGCCGGATAGGCGCCCAGCTCCTCCAGCCCGAAGGCCTGCATGCCCGACAGGTAGGGATAGGCCGGATCGCCAGGGTCCCAGGCCTGCAGGGCCTCGGTCGGCCGGCTGCGCAGGCGCTCGGCGTCGCCCATGAAGAAGTCCAGCTGGTGGGCGGCGTTCAGGGCGATGGGGTCCGTCGGCCAGGCCGCCAGCAAGCTGTCCAGGCGCCGGCTCGCCCCGGCCCAGTCTCCGGCCGCCCAGGCGCGGATCGTCGCCAGATGGGCGGCCTCGCGGGCGTCAGCGGGCGCGATCTCGCCCATCCGCTTCACCCCGGCTTCGCCGGGTCCCCGCTCGGAGGACATCAGGCCCAGATAGGCCCCCAGCATCCGCGCCAGGACGCAGTCCGGGTCGGCCGCGGCGGCCTTGAGGAAGCCCATGGCCTCGGGCTGCATGGCGTAGAGGGCGGCGACCGCCTCGCCCAGGGCCTCGACGGCCTTCGGGTCGCCCCGTGTCTCCAGTCCGAACCGGTCCTTCATGCCCGCGGGTCCCTCCAGAACCGGTTGATCTTGCCATGCGCCCGGCCCCGGTCCAGAGGAGATCGCCGCCCCGCATCGAGGTTCCCCATGCCCGAAGGCCCCGCCTTCTCCGAACAGACCCGCGCCGCCGCCGAGGCCCTCATCGCCCAGTACGGTGAGGACGCCGAGGTGATCGCCACCCTGCGCGCGGCTGAGTTCGCCGCCCTGGGCGACCGCAAGGGCCTGGCGGACTGGGATGACATCATCGCCTGCGTCGCCGTGCTGCAGGCCGGGGGGACGGGCGGCGCGACCCTCAACTGAAGGCCGCCCTCCCGCCTCAGTTCCCGTACCGGAAGATCGAGTCGTCCAGGTCGATCTTCGGCAGCTCGTCCTTCTCGCGCCAGTAGTCCTGGCTGTGGCGCCACTCGGGCTTGTTCCCCGCCTTGGGCAGCAGGTGGCCGCCGCGCTGCAGGTAGCCCGGGTTGAAGTCCTCCGGGTCCATCCAGGGGCCCAGGGTCATGTCCTTGTCCTCGGGCCGCAACTCGGGCGTCACCCGCTTCACGCCCTTTGCCTTCATGTGCTTCAGCAGGCGGCAGACGAAGTCGCCCAGCAGGTCCACCCGCAGGGTCCAGCTGGCGCGGAAATAGCCGAACACCCAGACCAGGTTCGGCACGCCGGTGAACATCATGCCGCGGTAGGTCACGGTCTTGGACATGTCGAGGGGCTTGCCGTCCACGGTCATCTCGATGTCGCCCAGGACGCTCAGGTGGAACCCCGTGGCGGTGACGACGATATCGGCCTCGATCACCTTGCCGGACTTCAGCTTCACGCCTTCCGGTACGAAGCGATCGATCTCATCGGTGACCACGCTGGCGTGGCCGTCGATCACCGCCTTGAAGAGGTCGCCCTCGGGCACGAAGGCGATCCGCTGGCTCCAGGGGCGATACTTGGGCGTGAAGTGTTCCTGCACCGCCTCGTCGCCGAGGAAGGCGCGCACGCCTGACAGCAACTCGTTCCTGACCACCTCCGGCTCCTCAAAGGAGCGCCGGGTGAACTCGCCGCCATCGAACAGGATCTTGCGGCGGACGATCTCGTGGATCCAGGTCTCGTCGATCTCCAGCTGGCGCAGGATGTCGGCCAGCTCGTTGGCGTTCCGGCCCGGGATGAAATAGGTCGGCGAGCGCTGCAGCATGGTGACGTGGGCGCACTTGCCGGCGATGGCGGGCACCAGGGTCGCCGCCGTGGCGCCCGAGCCGATCAGGAGCACCTTCTTGCCGGCCAGGTCGATGTCCTTGGGCCAGTTCTGGGGGTGGATGACCTGGCCCCTGTAGTCCTCCATCCCCTCCCAGTCGGGGGTGTAGCCCACGTCATGGCGATAGTAGCCCTGGCACATCCACAGGAAGTTGCAGGTGAAGGTCACCGTCTCGTCGGTGTCGAGGCGCACCGCCTCCACCGTCCAGGTGTTGTCCAGGCTGGACCAGGCGGTCTTCAGGATCTTGTGCCGGTAGCGGATGTGCCGGCCGATGTCGTTCTCCTCGATCACCTCGCCCATGTACTTCAGGATCTCCTCGGCCGAGGCGATCGGGGCGTTGACCCAGGGCTTGAAGCGATAGCCGAAGGTGTAGAGGTCGCTGTCCGAGCGGATGCCCGGGTACTTGTGCGTGCTCCAGGTGCCGCCAAAGGTCTCCTGGGTCTCCAGGACGACGTAGCTCGTCCCCGGCGCCTGGGTCTCCAGGTGGTAGGCGCCGCCAATCCCGGAAATCCCCGCTCCGACGATCAGGACGTCGAAGTGCTCGGTCTTGGTCGCCGCCCCGCGGCTCAGGGTTTGCGTCGCGCTCATGGTCTTCCTCGCCTGCCTGCCTGTACGCTGGTCCTGTGCTGCGGTGGCGCCTCCAGGCCCCGACCCTCACCAGGGGGGACGGCGCAAGGCCAGGACCCGGAGACGCGCCAGCACTGTGCGAACCATGACGCACCCGGCTCATTGATCAAGATCAATAAGCCGGCCCTGCCAGGCTCAGCCCCTCAGCCGTGCGCCGGTCGCCTTCTCGGCGGCGGCGACGATCCGCGCGGACAGGGCCTCGATGTCGGCGTCTGTCAGGGTCCGGTCCTGGGGTTGGACCTGGACCTCGACCCCCACTGACCGGAAGCCTTCCGGCACACCGCCGCCCTGGTAGACGTCGAAGATCCGCGCCCCGGTGATCAGCGCCTTGTCGGCGGCCAGGATCGGCCGCACCAGGTCCCCGGCCTGCACCCCCTCGGGCAGGAGGAAGGCGAAGTCCCGCGAGAGGGGCATCAGGGGCGAGGGCTGGAAGGCCGGACGGGTCTTGACCGCCCGTCGCCGAGGCTCCGGCAGGACGTCCAGGTGAATCTCGAAGCCATAGACCGGCCCGGCCACGTCCAGGGCCTTCAGGATGGCCGGATGGATCTCGCCGAACTCCACAGCCACGGTCTTGGGGCCCATCTGGAGCCGCGCCGACCGGCCCGGGCTCCACCAGGGGGCGGAGGCGCCCTGGACCGTCTGCAGGGGCGGCGCGGACACCTCCGCGAGCAGGGCCTCCAGGTCGCCCTTCAGGGTGAAGAGGGGGTCCTCGTTCCGTCCGTCCCAGCGGCGCGGCGCATGGGGCGCCAGGACCGCCGCGATGACAGCGGACTGATCCCCCGGCTGGTCGCCGCGATAGATCGGGCCGATCTCGAAGAGGGCGGCGTCGGGAAAACCGCGCCGGGCGTTGCGCCCCGCCGCCTCGATCAGGTTGGGCAGGATGGAGGGCCGCATGCAGTCCAGGTCTGCGGCGATGGGGTTGGACAGGACCAGCTCCGGGGCGCCGCCGCCGAACCGCTCGGCGGTTTCGCGCTTCATGAAGCTCCAGGTCACCGCCTCGGCGTAGCCTGCCGCGGCCAGGGCCCGGCGGGCGATCCGCATCCGGGCCTGCCGGACGGTCAGGACGCCGCCAGGCGCCTGCGGGGCTGGCGGCAGGGGGGTGGAGGGCAGGGCGCCGTAGCCAGCGATCCGCGCCACCTCCTCGACGAGGTCGGCCTTGCCCTCCACGTCCCGGCGCCAGGACGGCGGGGCCACGAGGTCGCCCTCAAGCCCGAAGCCCAGGGCCGCCAGGATGGAGTCGATCCGCGCCCGGTCCAGCGAAAGGCCGGACAGGGCCTCGACATAGCCGCGGTCGAAGGCGAAGGGCGCCGGCCGGGCGGGCGCCTGGCCCGCCAGCGCCGCCTCGGAGGGCTCGCCGCCGCAGATGTCGAGGATCAGGCGGGTGGCCAGCTCCACCCCGGGCAGGAGGCTTTCCGGGTCCACGCCCCGGGCGAAGCGGTACTGGGCGTCCGAGGCGATCCCCAGGGTCCGGCCTGTCTGGGCGATCCGGATGGGGTCGAACCAGGCGCTCTCGATGAAGACGTCCGTGGTGGTCTCCGAGCACCCGGTGGAGGCGCCGCCCATCACCCCGCCCAGGCCAAGGGCGCCCGAGGCGTCGCCGATGACGCAGGTGTCGGGTCCGGCGGCGTAGGTCTTGCCGTCCAGGGCCTCCACGCGCTCGCCCTCGCGGCCCAGCCGGGCCTCGATCCAGCCTCCGGACAGCCTGGCCGCATCGTAGACGTGCAGGGGCCGGGCCCGGTCGAAGGTGATCAGATTGGTGATGTCCACCAGGGCGCTGATGGGCCTCAGGCCGATGGAGAGCAGCTTCCTCTGGAGCCAGTCTGGCGAGGGCCCATTGCGGACGCCCCGGATCAGGCGTCCGGCGAAGGCCGGGCAGGCGCCGCTGTCGTCCAGCCGGATCTGGACCGGGCAGGGGAAGCCCCCGGCCACGGGGGTGATGGCGGGGGTCTTCAGCCGGCCCAGGCCGGCGGCGGCCAGGTCCCGGGCGATGCCGTCCACACCCAGCCAGTCGGGCCGGTTGGGCGTCACCTCGAAGTCGATCACCGCCTCGAGGCCCAGGGCGACAGCGGCGGGCGTCCCGACCTCAAGTCCGGCGTCCAG
>CANGRP010000195.1 GCA_947456005.1 Caulobacteraceae bacterium | reverse complement strand
TTCCAGCGTCGCCGGATCACGCTCAAAAAAAGTCGGCCCATGCGGACGAGCAGAACCGCCCCGACATCCTGAAGCGGAGGCGGGCCTGGTTCGACGGCCAGGTCGATCTCGATCCCGAGCGGCTGTGTTTGGTCCCGGAGTTTGATGGTGCATTATCCATGCAGGAATGGAAGGATGCATTATGGGCCAAGTTCTTCACGGGAGCGCCAGCACGACAGCGGCAATCCGTCGAGCAATACAAAATAGTCAAGAGAGCCTGAGGACGCTGGCCAAGCGTCACGGGATCAACCCCAAGACCGTTGCGAAGTGGCGGAGCCGGAGCAACACAACCGATGTGCGGCCCGGTCCCAAGGATGCCCATTCGACAGTGCTGAGCATTGCGGAGGAAGCGATCATCGTCGCGTTCCGCAAGCACACGCTACTGCCGCTGGATGATTGCCTCTATGCCTTGCAGGCCAGCATTCCGCACCTGACCAGATCATCGCTACACCGCTGCTTGCAACGCCACGACATCTCGCGGTTGCCAGAGGTAGAGGGGGATAAGCCCAAGCGCGGCAAGTTCAGCGCATACCCCATTGGCTACTTCCACATCGACATGGCCGAGGTGCGCACCGAGCAAGGCAAACTCTGCATGTTTGTGGCGATCGACCGGACCAGCAAGTTCGCGTTCGTCGAACTGCACGAAAACTCCAGAACCGCAACTTCGCGCGACTTCCTGCTCCGGTTGATCGAAGCCGTCCCTTACAAGATCCACACCGTACTGACCGACAATGGCATCCAGTTCACCACGCCGGGCGCTGGCGGATCAGCCGTCCCGGTGATCAGGGAAGCCATGGCCAACGGTGAGCGGTTCCGGGCACATGCCTTCGAGTATGCCTGCGCAAGGAACGATATCGACCACCGGACAACCAAACCCAGGCATCCGTGGACCAACGGCCAGGTCGAGCGGATGAACCGGACAATCAAGGAAGCAACCGTCAAACGCTTCTACTACGAGACCCACGATCAGCTGCGCGAACACCTCGCCAACTTCGTGACTGCCTACAACTTCGCCAGGCGGCTCAAGACGCTCAACGGCCTCACACCCTACGAGTTCATCTGCAAATGCTGGACAAAAGAGCCACAGCGCTTCACATCAGATCCGCACCATCAAACTCCGGGACCAAACATCTAGCTATCCGCAGAGCTCGTCCACGAAGGCCAGCAGCCGGTCGATGTCCTGCGGCCGGGACAGGCGGTGGTCGCCGTCGCGGACCAGGCTGAAGACCTGGTCCCGGGCCGACAGGGCCTCGGCCAGGGCCAGGGCGTGGCGCCAGGGAACGTCCGGGTCGGCGCCGCCCTGCAGGATCCGCACGGGCAGATCGATCGCTACCGGCCCGGGCAGGAGGCTCCAGTCCGCCGCCTCCTCAAGGAAACGGCGGGTGATGGGATAGGGGTCGCCATACTCCGAGGGGCGCATCCAGACCCCGTCCCGGGCCAGGGCGGCGCGGTCGGCGTCGGTCATCTCCGGGACCATCAGGGCCTGGGGAAAGTCGGCGGCGGGGGCGACGAGGACCAGGCCCCTGACCCGCTCCGGCCGGGCCAGGGCGCAGAGGCAGGCCAGCCAGCCGCCCATGGAGGAGCCCACGAGGACCAGGTCGCCGGTCGTGAGGGTATCGATCATCGCCAGGGCGTCGGCCCGCCAGGACCCGATGGTCCCATCGGTGAAGTCGCCGCCCGACTCCCCATGGCCTGAATAGTCGAAGCGCAGGAAGGCCCGGCCGGCGGCGAGGGCCTGGTCGGCCAGGGCCTGGGCCTTGGTCCCGATCATGTCTGACTTGAAGCCGCCCAGCCAGACCACGGTGGGGCCGCGCCCCGCGACGGCCCGCCAGGCCAGGGGAACGCCCGCCTCGCGCTCCAGGTGTCCGGATGTCTCCTGCATGGCCCCTGCATAGCGCCGGGCGCCGGCCTGCGCTATCAGGGCGCGGTGAGCCTCCCTCCGAACTTCTCCCTCCTGCAGGTGGTCCCCGAACTGGAGACCGGCGGCGCCGAGCAGACCACGATCGACGTCGCCCGCGCCGTGGTCGCGGCCGGCGGCCGGGCCCTGGTGGCCAGCCGGGGGGGACGGATGGAGGCGGCCCTGGCCGCGGCGGGGGGCGAGCTGGTTCGCCTGCCCATGCAGAGCAAGAACCCCCTGGTCATGCTGAAGACCGCCCGGGCCCTGCGCCGGGTGATCCGCGGGCGGGGGGTCAGCCTGGTCCATGTGCGCTCCCGGGCGCCGGCCTTCCCCGCCCTGTGGGCGGCCACGGCGGAGGGCGTGCCGACCGTGGCGACCTATCACGGCATCTACCTGGCGAAGGGCCCGCTGAAGCGCTGGTACAACGCCGTCATGACCCGGGTGGACCGGGTGATCGCCAATTCCGACTACACCCGCGCCCATGTCCTGGCCGAGCACCGGATCGCGCCGGAGAAGGTCGTCTCCATCCCACGGGGCGTGGACCTGGGGCGCTTCGACCCCGAGCACGTGGCGGCGGAACGTGTCGAGGCGCTTAGGGAGGCCTGGGACCTGCCGCCGGCGGGCGAAGGGCCCCTGGTCTTCCTGCTGGCGGGGCGACTGACGCCGATCAAGGGGCATGAGACCATCATCGCCGCCGCTGCACGCCTGAAGGGCGAAGGCCGCAACCTGCGCGTCATCTTCGCCGGCGATGATCAGGGCCGAACCGCTTACCGCCAGTCCCTGGAGGCGGCGGTGGGCGCCTCGGACCTGGCGGGTGTCGTGAGGCTGGTGGGACACTGCGATGACATGCCTGCGGCCTTCCTGGCGGCCGATGTCGCCCTGCTGCCTACACTGGTGCCGGAGTCCTTCGGGCGGGCGGCCGTCGAGCCCCAGGTGATGGGCCGGCCGGTGATCGCCTCGGACCACGGAGGGACGACCGAGACCGTCCTGCCCGGCCAGACCGGCTGGCGGGCGCCGCCGGGGGACATCGACGCCTGGGCGAGGGCCATGGCCAAGGCCGCCGAGCTTGGCCGCGACGGCCTCGGCGTCCTGGGGCGGACCGCTCGGGAGCGCGCGACGCGGCTCTACTCCAACGACGCCATGTGCGCGGCGACCCTGGCGGTGTATGAGGAGCTTCTGAAGGCGCGAGAAGCCGGGAAATGAGACGCGAGATCCGCAAGGTCCTGGTCATCAAGCTTTCGGCCCTGGGCGACTTCGTCCTGGCGCTGGCGGCGATGAAGCACATCCGCGAGGCTCACCCGAAGGCGCAGATCACCCTCCTGACCACGCCGCCCTTCGAGGCCCTGGCCCGGGCCTGCCCCTACTTCAGCGAGGTGGAAACCGACGGCAAGCCGGAGGGACCCGGCGCCTGGCTGGCCCTACGCTCCCGGCTGAAGGCGGCGCGCTATGATCGGGTCTACGACCTGCAGACCTCCGCCGCCTCGGAGCGGATCTTCCACCTCCTGCGCCCCTTCCCGCCGGAATGGTCAGGGATCGCCTTTGGATGCGCCCTGCCTCACCGGAACCCCGCCAAGGACTCGTTTCACACCCTTGAGCGCCAGGCCGACCAACTGAAGGCGGCGGGGATCTGGCCCGACGCGCCGACGACCCCGCTGTCGGCGCCGCCGCCGGACCTGTCCTGGATCGGCGGAACCCGGCGGGACCGCCGGCGGCCCTCAGACCGACCCTATGTCATGCTGATCCCGGGCGGATCCGCTCACCGGATGGACAAGCGCTGGCCGGCGGACGCCTACGGCCGCCTGGCCCGCCGGTTGTATGACCGCGGCTATGACATCGTGGTCATCGGGGGCCCGCAGGAAAGCGCCCTCGGTCGTGAGATCCAGAGGCACGTGCCCCAGGCCCGGGACCTGACCGGCAGGACCGACTTCGCCAAGGTCGCCGAGATCGGTGCGGGGACCGCCCTGGTGGTGGGGAACGACACGGGCCCGCTGCACCTGGCCGCCGCCGCGGGCGCCCCGACAGTGGTCCTGTTCTCTAAGGCCTCGGACCCGGCCCTGTCCGCCCCGAGGGGCCACGTCATCGTCGTCCAGGCCGACGACCTGACGACCCTGGAGCCCTCCACGGTGGAGCGGGCCGCCAACAGCCTGCTTCCGGTGGAAGGCGCCGCTTGATCGCCGGGGCCCGGACGGTCATATATCGAACTGTGGCGGTACACTTTCCGTCGCCAACTTCTTCAACAGCTTGAGGAGCAGAAGCCTATTCGCCGGCCCATGCAGGCGCCGCCCGTCAAAGACGGTCCGCGCATCAACGAAGACATCCGAGTTCCCCGGGTCCTGCTGATCGACCAGCATGGCGAGAAGCAGGGGGTCATGCCCACCTCCTCCGCCCTGGAGGCCGCCGAGGAAGCCGGGCTCGACCTGGTCGAGATCGTCCCCAACGCCGACCCGCCCGTCTGCAAGATCCTGGACTACGGCAAGTTCAAGTTCCAGGAACAGAAGAAGAAGAACGAGGCCCGCAAGCGGCAGAAGGTCGTCGAGATCAAGGAGATCAAGCTGCGGCCGAACATCGACAGCCATGACTATGAGGTCAAGGCGCGCTCGATGCACCGCTTCTTCGGCGAAGGCGACAAGGTCAAGGTGACGCTCCGCTTCCGCGGCCGCGAACTGGCCCACCCCGAGCTGGGCATGAAACTCCTCCAGCAGGTCAAGGCCGACTTCGAGCCGGTGGCCAAGGTCGAGTACGAGCCCCGCATGGAGGGCCGCCAGATGATCATGATCCTGGCGCCCAAGTAGGATTCCGACCGGGCGGCGCCGGATTTCGTCGCCGCCCGCCCTTGCCCCTCTCGCGCCGCGGCCGTAACAGACGCCGCATGTCGGAGGCCGCCCGCCAGACCAAGCCTGCGTCGCCCTATGCGGCGATCGCCCTGACGGCGGTGATCTTCATCAACCTGCTGGGCTTCGGAATCATCATTCCGCTGCTGCCCTTCTACGCCAAGTCCTTCGACGCCCCGGCCTGGCAGATCGCCCTGATCTTCTCGGCCTACTCGATCGGCGCCTTCTTCGGCGAGCCGCTCTGGGGC
>CANGRP010000194.1 GCA_947456005.1 Caulobacteraceae bacterium | reverse complement strand
TGCGGCGGATGCGCTCAGCGGAGAGCTGGAAGGGCGTCAGGGGATTCTTGATCGCATGCACGAAGAGCCGGGCGACGTCCCGCCAGGCAGCGTTGCGCTGGGCCGAGACCAGGCGGGTGATGTCATCGAAGGTCAGAACCAGTCCCTCCCCCGTCCGGCTGGCGCGCACGCGGAGCCTCAGGGTCTCCCGCCCCCGGCTGACATCCACCTCGCCCTCGGCGTGACCAACCGTCCGGGCGATGGCGAGGATCTCCCCCACCTCGGGCGCGGCGGCCTCGAGGGTCATGGGCGAGGCGAAGACCGGGTCCTCCGGCAGGTCGAGCAGGCGCACGGCCTGGCGGTTCACCGCCGAGATCCGGCCGTCCGCCCCGGCCGCCACCACCCCGGCGGAGACCTCCGACAGCACGGTCTCGATGAACTGTCGACGCCGCCGCGCCTCGTCGCTTGCACGGGTCAGGGCCTCCTGCTGCTGGGAGAGGTCGCGGGTCATGTCGTTAAAGGCCCGCGACAGGACGGCGATCTCCTCCGGATCGGAGTCCGCATCGACCCGGGCCGTCAGGTCCCCCCGGGCCACCCGGGAGGCGGCCTGCACCAACCGACCGACGGGGGCGGAAATGGCGCTGGCCGCCGCCTGACCCAGCCATACGGCGCCGATCAGCACCAGGAGAGCGATCTCCACATAGGCCAGGGCGAAGGCCCGCTGGATGCGCTCACGGCTCTGGGCCGCGTCGCGGTAGGACACCAGGGCCTGCTCGGCCTCCGAGAGGTTGGCCACCACCCCCTCGCCCACCGGCCGGACGAGGTAGAGGTAGGCGTCCGGATAGCTCTTCAGACGGAACACGGTCCGGGTCAGGTTGGCGGACACGAAGATGTCTCCCTCGTCCGCCGCCCGGAAGGCCGATTCCGGGGGTGTCAGGAAGTCGGGCGCGCCCACGGCCTCCGAACGCGCCAGGACCCGGCCCTCCCGGTCGATCAGGTAGGCCGCAGGGAAGTCGTGGTCCTCCGCCTGCTGGGCCAGGAAGAGTCCGAAGGTGACGGGCGAGTCGCCCAGCGCGCCCGCCGCCCCGTTCAGGTCGGCGGACATCAGGGTCACGTGCTCGCGCACATAGCGCTTCTGTTCCTCAAGGTAGCTGCGGAACACAGTGGCGGAGTTCTCCACGACGGTCTGGACGCGGGTGGAGAACCAGTCCTCGACCCCGCGGTTGACCAGCACCCCGTAGAACAGGGCCACCATGAGAGCCGGGGCGGTGGCCGCGGCGGCGAACAGGGTGACGAATCGCAGGTGCAGCCGGGCGCCCGGGTCCGCAGACCGGGCCTGCAGCAGGCCCAGCACTGTCCTGCCGGCCGCCGTCAGCAGCCACAGGATCAGCAGCAGGTTGATTCCCAGGATCCAGAGGATGTTCAGGCTGGCCGGGGCCAGGGCCCCCGACTGAGGGGGCGAGGCCGCCAGCAGGATCCCCAGGCCGGTGAGCAGCACCGCTGTCAGGTAGACTCCACCCGTGGCCATCCGCGAGCCCGCAAGGGCCCGGAGCCGAGCGACCCGGCTTCCGGCGGCCTCAAGGATCGGAGTCAGAGCCAGCATGCCCGCATGCTAGTTCCGACTGTGCTCTCGAATCAACAGGTCGTTGCCCGAAAGCGTCAGGCCCTACCGTCGCCCCCGGTTCATCTCGACGCCCAGGTCCTGGATCTTCTTGCGCAGGGTGTTGCGGTTCAGCCCTAGAATATCGGCCGCCCGTACCTGGTTGCCCCGGGTCCCGGCCAGGGTCAGCGCGATCAGCGGCCGCTCCACCTCCTCCAGGATCCGGTCATAGAGGCCCGCCGGCGGCAGGCCGTCCGGGAAGGTGGCGAAGTATCCCGCCAGATACCGCTCCACCAGGCCAGCCAGGGTCACCGGCCCGTCCTGCCCGTTCATCGGCGTCTGCTGGTCGGCCAGCTCCAGCTCGATGATCCGGGCGGTGATCAGTTCCTCGCCGTAGAGGGCGCAGATCCGTCGGATCAGGTTCTCAAGCTCGCGGACATTCCCCGGCCAGCTGTGGGCCTTCAGCCGCTCCAGGGCGCCGGCGTCTATGGTCTTGGCCGGCAGGCCCTCGCGGTTGGCGCGCAGCAGGAAACTCCGGGCCAGGTCCGGGATGTCCTCGGTCCGGTCGCGAAGGGGCGGGATGCGCAGGGGCGCCACATTCAACCGGAAGTAGAGATCTTCGCGGAACAGGCCCTGCTGGATCAGGGCCCTCAGGTCCCGGTTCGTGGCCGCAATGATCCGCATGTTGGGCCGCCGGCCCGTGCGCGGGTTGATCGCCGTCTCTGAGCCATCGATCACCCGAAGGAGCCGTGTCTGGGCGTCCAGGGGCATGTCGCCGATCTCGTCCAGGAAGAGGGTCCCGCCGTCAGCCTCGACCAGCTTGCCGATGTCCCCGTCACTGCGCCCGAAGAGCTCGGTCTCCACGCGCTCCCGGGGCACGGCCGCCAGGTTGATCACCACGAAGCGTCCGTCGCGGCGCCGGCCCATGTCGTGCAGGGCGCGGGCGACAAGCTCCTTGCCGGTGCCGCTCTCCCCCAGGATGAGGACGGTCAGGTCCGCCCCCACCAGGCGGGCGATGGTCCGGTAGACCTCCTGCATGGGCGCCGAGCGGCCTATCAGCGGCAGGCGCTCGTCCCGCGCCGCCCGCGCCTGGGCCCGAGAGGCCTCTACGTCCGCCGGTCGCGCCAGGGCCCGACGGGCCACCGCCGTGATGTCCTCCAGGTCAAAGGGCTTGGAGACGTACTCGAAGGCCCCGGCGTCGGCGGCGTTCACCGCCGTCAACAGCGTGTTCTGCGCGCTCATCACGATGACTGGCAGGCGCGGTCGCTCCTTGCGGATCCTCGGCAGGACGTCAAAGACGTTCTCGTCCGGCATGATCACATCGGTGATGACGAGGTCGCCCTCCCCCTCCGAGACCCATTTCAGCAGGGTGGCGGCGTTGCCCGTCGCCCGCACCTGGTAGCCCAGCCGGGTGAAGGCCTGGCTGAGGACCAGGCGGATGGAGCTGTCATCATCGGCGATGATGATCTTCTTGGTGGTTGCAGCGGCGTTCATGCCGGCTCCTCCGTGACGATGGGCAAAAGCACCCGGAAGGCCGTCCGGCCGGGCTCGGATTCGAAGTCGATGAGGCCGCCGTGCGCGGAGACGAGCTTGGACACCAGGGCCAGGCCCAGCCCGACCCCGCCGTTCCGTCCCGTGACGAAGGGCTGGAACAGGCTGTCCCGCAGATGCGCCGGAACCCCGGGGCCATTGTCGATGACCCGCACTTCCAGCGGCGTGCTGCGAAGGCCCCGGGCGCCCCCGGTCCGGATCCGCACCCCGTGGCGGAAGGCGGTGCGGATGATGATCTCGCCCTGGCCGTCGCCCCGCCGGTGCGCCGCCTCGGCGGCGTTCTTCACCAGGTTGAGGAAGATCTGGATCAGCTGGTCCTCGTCCCCCGGTGTCAGCGGCAGGGAGGGGTCATAGTCCTCCACCACCAGGAGACCCTCGCCCACCCCGTTCACCGCCAGGGTGCGGACCCGGTCGAGGACCAGGTGGATGTTGATCGGCCGGCAGGTCGGCGCCGCGTCGTCGGAGAAGGCCTCCATCCGGTCCACCAGCCGCTTCACCCGGTCGACCTCGTCGACGATCAGCTGGGCCAGGGGGGTGTCCTCCACCCGCGCTCCGGACTTCAGCAGCTGGGCCGCGCCCCGGATGCCCGCCAGCGGGTTCTTGATCTCGTGGGCCAGCATCCGGCCCAGCCCGATGATGGTCTTCAGGCCGGCGCTTTCCGCCCCGCCCCGCTCGCCGCTCAGGGCGCCCGAGCGGACCGTGAGGGTCAAGAGGACCGAACCATCGTCCAGGGGCGCGGCCGAGCCGTCCGACCGGAAGGCGGCATGGCCGAAGAGGCTGACCTCAAAGCCCCGCTCCCGGACAGGTCCGCCCTCGGCCCGCGCCCGCTCCACCAGCCCCAGCAGGGGCGAGTCCGGCGCCACGGCGGCGGCCAGGCCGCCCCGGGTCATGACCCCCAGCGACTGCCCGAACAGGCGCTCCGCCGCCTCGTTTGCGGCCCGGACCTGGCCGTCCCCGGCCACCACGATGGCCGGCTCAGGCGCCAGGTCGAAGGCCGCAGCCCTCAGGGACTCGCCTGCAGGCACCGGTGTCACGCTGCAGCCTCCATCATCCAGAGCTCAGTCAAGCCGCGCTCGACCTCCCGGGGATCGTCCATGCGGCACAGCCGGCGCCGCGCCTCCAGCCGCACCATCGGGTCGGCGGGTGTCGCCGCCTCGTCCACGTAGGCCGACAGATGCTTTCGAAAGACCTTCAGGCCCGTCCGGTCGCCATAAAAGCTCAGGCTCTCGGCCAGGTGGTCCAGCACCACCCCCAACCGGGCGTCCCGCCCGGGCTCCTCGAAGACCCCGCCCGACAGGCCCGCCTCGATCCAGGGCGCGATCCAGGGCCGGCCATAGACCCCTCGCCCGATCATCACCCCGTCCGCGCCCGACGCCTCCAGCGCCCGCGCGGCGTCGTTTGCATCCCGGATGTCGCCATTGACGATCACGGGCACGTCCACCTCGGCCTTGACCTCCGCCACCGCCGTCCAGTCCGCATGGCCCTTGTAGAACTGGCAGCGGGTCCGGCCATGGACGGTGATCGCCCGCACGCCCCGGGCCTCCGCCCCCGCTGCAATCGCCGGGGCGTTGCGCGAGGCGTCGTCCCAGCCGAGCCGCATCTTGATCGTCACGGGGGTGTCCACGGCGTCGACCACCGCCTCGATCAGCCGGAACAGGAGTTCGGGCTCCCGCATGAGGGCCGAGCCGGCCAGGGCGCCATCTGTCACCTCCCGGGCCGGACAGCCAAAGTTCAGGTCGATGACATCGGCGCCGGCGGCGGCCGCCAGGCGGGCCCCGGCCGCCATGTCCTCCGGGGTGCGGCCCACCAGCTGGACCACCATGCGGGGCAGGCCCTCGCCCACCGCCGCCCGCCGGACCACGTCCGGGCGCCCGGCCGCGAAGGCC
>CANGRP010000193.1 GCA_947456005.1 Caulobacteraceae bacterium | reverse complement strand
TCCCGAGGTCGGCTTCATCCTGAACCGGGAGGTCTGGGGCCGGGGGGTGGCGCGGGAGGGACTGCAGGGGCTCGTCGCCTACATGCGCAGGCAAGGGGCCTGCGATCACCTCTGGGCCGATGTGGACCCCCGGAACCATAGATCCAGGAAGCTGCTTCAGGCCTGCGGTTTCCAGCCGGCTGGATCGGCGCTGCGCACGATCCAGACTCACCTGGGCTGGTGCGACAGTGACTACTACAGGCTGGACCTCTAGGCGTCGGCGCTGAAGGAAGTGAAGCGGTTGGCGGCTGACCAGTGGCGTTCCCGCCTGGAATGGCGTAGCGCGTCTCCCGGGCCGCTTCAGCGTCCCGGAAGGACCTTCCCTGCAGGAGGAGAGCGAGCATGGCTCCCAGGGTTTTCATCGACGGCGAGGCCGGAACGACCGGCCTGCAGATCCGCGAGCGGCTGGAGCGCCGCAACGACCTGTCCCTGCTGTCCATCGATCCGGCGCGCCGCAAGGACCCGGAGGCGCGTCGCGAGCTGCTGAATGCAGCGGACCTGGTGGTGCTGTGCCTGCCGGATGACGCGTCCCGCGAGGCGGTGTCCATGATCGCCTCAGATCGGGTCAAGGTCATCGACGCCTCGACGGCCTTCCGGACCGCCCCGGGCTGGACCTATGGCTTCGCCGAGATGTCGCCCGGCCAGAGGGCGGCGATCCGCGGCTCTCTGCGCGTGAGCAACCCCGGATGCTATCCGACGGGCTTCATCGGGCTTGTCCGGCCCCTGGTGCGCGCCGGGCTCTTGCCGTCGGACTTCCCGATCACCGTCAACGCCATTTCCGGGTACTCAGGCGGCGGCAAGGGACTGATTTTGGAGTTTGAGGGCGCCCCGCCTGAGGGTACGGCCGACGCCTTCCGCAGCTATGGCCTGTCTCTGGCCCACAAGCACCTGCCGGAAATGCAGATCCATGGCGGCGTGGACCATGCGCCGGTCTTCGCCCCGTCGGTCGGCCGGTTCGCCCAGGGGATGCTTGTGGAGGTTCCGCTGGCGCTTCACGCGGTTACGGGCCGGCCGTCTTCCGAGGACCTGCGGCAGGCCCTCGCGGCGGCTTATGCGGGTGAACGCTTTGTCCAGGTGGCCGGAGCTGAGGCCTGCGCCGAGCTGCAGAAGAGCCGGGCGGGGGCGGCAGGTTACGTCCGGGACCTGGACCCGGAGTCGGTGAACGGCACCAACCTCCTGAAGCTTTTTGTCTTTGGATCACAGGACGGGGAGCAGGCCCGTCTGCTGGCGATCCTGGACAATCTGGGCAAAGGCGCCTCGGGGGCCTGCGTGCAGAACCTCAACCTGATGCTGGGGCTGGAAGAAGATGCAGGTCTCTGATCCGGTCCCCAGCCGCCGGTCGCTCCTCCTGGGGCTGGCGGTCGCTCTCGGGGCGCCGTCGGCGCAGGCCGCAACGGACCCCTACGCCGGCTCGCCCTTCCGACGCCTCACTGAGGCGGAGTGGCGCCGGCGACTGCCCCAGGTCGCCTTCGCCATCCTTCGGCAAGAGGATACCGAGAGGCCAGGGTCGAGCCCGCTTCTCCACGAGAAGCGCAACGGAACCTACCACTGCCTGGGCTGTGACCTGCCCCTGTTCCGCTCGGCCTGGAAGTATGACAGCCGGACTGGCTGGCCGAGCTTCCACACGGCGTTACCCGGCGCCCTTGGCTTCAAGACCGACTGGCTGATCGGGGTTGCCCGCACCGAGTATCATTGCGCCCGCTGCCTGGGACACCACGGGCATCGCTTCAATGACGGACCCCGCCCGACCGGTGTGCGGTACTGCAGCAATGGGTTCGCCCTCAGGTTCCGCCCGGCATGATCCGTCTGGTCGTCGCGCTGATCCTGCTGATCCTCGCAGGCTGTGCACCCCCAAGGGCGGATCTGGATGCCGACCGGATGGGAAGGCTCTTCATAGATGCCGTTCAGCGGGGCGACTGGCCCGCGATCGACCGCAACCTCGCCCCGGCCCTTGTGGCGTCTCCCGACTACGCCCAGCGGATTGAGAACGTCCGCGTCGCCTTTCCGTCGGATCCGCCCTGGTCCATCCGGCTCCTCTCTTCCAGGCAGGTGCTGCCCGGCGCCCAGGACCCCGATGAGCGGGCGGAGATGCAGTACCTCTACACCTTCGCTGAGCGCAGGGCGGTGATTGACCTGGCGGTTGTGCCTGTCGGCTGGCGTACGGTTGTCCCCGCGACGACGCGCACGCCCCGGCGGGAGTCCGCGATCTTGACCGAGAAGCCGGAAGCCCCGCCGCCAGGCGCTGGCGGATATGAGGTGGTCCGGGTCTACAAGGCCCTGTCCATGTCGTATACGGAGGTCACGAACGAGGACTCCGCGGCGCAGGCCTTCTGGGCTCCTGGACGGACGGCCGGACAGTGGCTGTTCCTCTGCATGGCGGCGACTATGCCCTTCTTCATGCTCTGGACCGCGGTGCGCGTCTTTCGGGCGCCCGCACTGGAGGGTCGGATTCTCTGGGCGCTCCTTTGCCTTGCGGGCGCAGGCACGGCCTGGATGGACTGGACCTCAGGCGTGACGGGCTTCAACCCCCTCAGCGTGAGGCTCATGGGGTTTGGCCTGGAAAAGGGACCCTCGCCGCTGGCGCCGTGGATGGTCAGCCTGGCGATCCCGGTGGGCGCACTGTTGGCCAGCCTGAGGCTGGCCATGCTCCACTTCAGGACTTCACCTTGACGTAGCTTCCCGGCGCATCCTCAAGAGCGGGCAGGGGACCGGCGGAGGGATCCCGCGCCGGGACCATCGGGCCCGACCGGGCTCTCAGCCATTCGGCCCAGTGCGGCCACCAGGACCCAGGGGTCTCGACGGCGTCCGCCTGCCAAGCCTCGAGGGTTTCCGGAAGGCTGGCGTTGGTCCAGTGCTGGTACTTTTTCGCCACCGGGGCGTTGATCACCCCGGCGATATGCCCTGAACCCGCAAGGGTGAAGGTGGTCGACCCCCCGAAAAGACGTGCGCCCTTGTAGACCGAACGGGCGGGGGCGATGTGGTCCTCCTTGGAGGACTGCACGTAGACGGGCGTCTGCACACTGCCGAGGTCAAGCTTCAGACCGTCCAGCTCGAGCTCGCCCTTGGCCAGGGCGTTGTCCCCGTAGAAACGCCGCAGGTACTCGAGGTGGAGGGTGCGGGGCATGCGCGTCTGGTCGGAATTCCAGAACAGCAGGTCGAAGGGCTTGGGCTCCTTGCCCAGCAGGTAGTTGCTGACGAAGAAGGACCAGATCAGGTCGTTGGAGCGCAGCATGTTGAAGGTGTCGGCCATGGTCTGGCCGGCGAGGACGCCCCCGCCGCTCTCCATCTGCTTCTCGAGGTCTGACAGCCATTCCTCGCTGGTGAACAGCAGGAGGTCGCCCGCCTCGGAGAAGTCCTGCTGGGCGGCGAAGAAGGTCGCAGAGGCGATCCGCTTGTCACCCTTCGCCGCCATATGCGCCAGCGTGGCGGACAGGAGGGTGCCCCCGATGCAGTAGCCGACCGTATTCACCCGATCGACGCCCGCCTGCTTCATGGCGGCTGCCGTGCCCTCGTAGATGCCGAGGCGCATATAGTCCTCGAAGGTCCTGTCTGAGAGGCGACCGTCCGGATTGACCCAGGAGGCGACAAAGACGGTGAAACCCTGGCTCGTCAGCCAGCGTATCATCGAGTTCTCGGGCCGCAGGTCCAGGATGTAGAACTTATTGATCCAGGGCGGGAAGATCACGAGCGGGATCTCGTGCACCTGCTCTGTGCTGGGCGAGAACTGGATCAGCTGGATGATCTCGTTCTGGAAAACCACCTTGCCGGGCGCCGTCGCGACGTTCACGCCGATCTCGAACTGGTCGTAGTCCGTCTGGCTGATCGCCAGCTGCCCTCCACCTCGGGCAAGATCTCCTGCGAAGTTCTCCATGCCGCGGACGAGGCTCTCGCCCCGGGTGGACAGGGCCTCCTTGAGGGCCTCGGGATTGGAGGCCAGGAAGTTCGAGGGCGACAGGGCGTCGGTCAGCATCCGAGTGAAGAACTCGACCCTGCGGCGGGATAAGGGATCGATGTTCTCCGCCCGCGTCACGAGGCCGTTCATCCAGTCCGAGGTGATCAGGTAGGACTGCTTGATCACATCGAAGACCGGATTCTCGGTCCAGTCCGGAGCATTGAATCGCTTGTCGCCCTTGGCCGGCGACACCACCGGGGACGCGGTCTCGCCCATCGCCCGGCGGGCCGCGAAGTGCCAGAGCTCAGCATAGCGTCTCCAGAGGTCGCCCTGCGCCTCCATCATCGCGTCCGGGCGACCCGCGAGGCTGGACATGACCTTCGCCATCGCCGGACCGACGTGGAAGGGATCGGTGTCAATGCCAGGGGGACGATCGGCCTGCCTCAAGGCGGCCTCGGCAATGGCGCCTTGAGCCATCATGGCCGCCCTGGCGAGGTTCCTGGACAGCGCTTCCAGGGATTCAAGCGTCTCCGCGCCCGCAGCCGAGAACGCACCGGTGAAGCCGTCTCCCGCCTGCGGCCCGGGAGCCGGATCGGGGCTCGAAGCCGCTGCAGCGGCTTCAACCTGGGGTTTGGGGTCCGCCGCAGCCGTCTTGGGCTTGGCGCGGCTACGCCTGGGTGCGGCCTTCGCCGGCTTCTTCGCGGGAGTGTCCTTGCCGACCATGATGTGGCCTCCGTCGCCCCAGGCGGGGTCCTCAGGCTTTCTTAGACGTTGATCATGACATAAGACCGGGGCGATCATGAAGCGCTACCCCGCACATCCCCCGATTCCCCGCCTCGGCTTCGCCGGGGCGCCGTTGGCGTTAGCCCTGCTGGTCGGCGGATGTGCAACCTCGCAGGTCGCTCCCGCGCCGAAGACAGCGGCGGCGGACGCTGAGGTCTCTGCAATCGCCGGCGCCGCGAGGTCCTACCCCCGTTTCTCGGACATTCCGGCTCTCCCTCAGGATACGCGTCCTCTGGCGGTCTGGGGACAGGCCGCCGGTGAGGTCCTCGGGAGCGGTTCCGACCTCGTCAAGGACACCGCCGAGGAGACCTGGACGCTCAGGGG
>CANGRP010000192.1 GCA_947456005.1 Caulobacteraceae bacterium | reverse complement strand
GTCTTCAGTCGGGCCAGGGTGGTCACGACCATGGAGATGTCGAACTTGTTGTCCGTCGCGCCCCGGCCAAAGACGTAGCCGTTCTCGACCACCGGCGTGAAGGGATCCCGCGTCCAGTCCTCGGCGCGGGCCTCGACCACGTCCATGTGACCGGAGATGACCAGGGGCTTTCGGGCCGGATCGCGACCGGGCAGACGGGCGACCAGGGTGGCGGTCCCGGCGACCGGCTCAATGAGGATGTCCTCCGGACGATAGCCCGCCTCGACGAGAACGCCCTTGATCCAGCCCGCGTAGGCCAGGAACGGCTCCGGGCCAGCGCTTGCGGTCGTCCTGTAGCTGATGCCGGTCTTCAGAATCTCCAGCGCGCGGTCGCGATCCGCCGGCCCCGGGGGCGCGGCGAAGACGGGAGGGGCGATGGGGAGGGCGGCGGCGACGGCGAGGGCGCGCATGGGAACTCCCGGGGGTCTGGAGGGAGCTCCTGAATACGGCCGGAAGCGGCCCTTGTCAGCCGTCCAGCAGGGTCCGGGCGCGTCGGAAGATGTCCTCGAACATCGCCGGCGTCAGGCGGCCCGTATTCGTGTTGAGGCGTGAGCAATGGTAGCTGTTCAGCACCCGGTAGGGACCGGCGGTGAACTCCGCGCCGTGGCCCGGGACCCCTGCGGAGGCGGGCAGGCCCAGGGCCTTCAGGAGATTGCGGCGGGCCACGTCCCCCAGGGTGACCACCACCTCGAGCCGGGGCAGGGCGGCCAGCCGGGCCAGGAGGAAGGGCCGGCACGCGGCCTCCTCTGAGGTCTCCGGGCGGTTCCCGGGCGGTGCACACCGCACGGCGTTGGAGATCATGCAGTCGACGAGGGTGAGCCCGTCATCCGGCCGCGCGTCATAGACGCCCCTGGCGAAGCCGGTCTTGAGGAGGGTCTCGAACAGCATCACGCCGGCGTGGTCGCCCGTGAAGGGACGGCCCGTCCGGTTGGCCCCCGTGCGCCCGGGCGCGAGGCCCAGGACGAGCAGCCGGGCCTGGCCATCGCCGAAGGACGGCGCCGGGCCGTTCCACCAGTCCGGGTTCCGACTGCGGTTCTCGCCCCGGTAGGCGACGAGACGCGGGCACAGGCCGCAGTCCCGGTCGGGTTCAGGCGTCGCGGCCGGAACGGTCGCCGGCAAGGTCAGGTGTCCGCGGCGTCGCGGTCGGCGCCCATCCGGCTTTCCTGAAGGAATCGCGGCAGCCGCGACGGGCGGCCGATGAGGTCGGCGAGATCCGCCAGGTCGATGAACGAGTCCGCCTGCCGGCGGAGGTCGTCGGAGGCCATGGGCGGTTGCGACTTGACCGTCGAGACCACGGTCACCCGGGAACCTCGCCTCTGGACGGCCTCGAGCAGGACCCGGAAGTCGCCGTCGCCCGAAAACAGCACCATGTGGTCGGCGTGGGCGCTCATCTCCATCATGTCGACGGCGATCTCGACGTCCATGTCGCCGCGCCAGCGCTTGCGGCCCTGGGAGTCGGTGAATTCACGAGCGGGCTTTGTCACCAGGCGGAACCCGTTGTAGTCCAGCCAATCCACGAGGGGGCGGATCGGGGAATACTCCTGATCCTCGACCAGAGCGGTGTAGTAGTAGGCCCTGACAAGGACGCCGCGCTTGCGGAACTCGTCGAGGAGCTTGCGATAGTCGATGTCGAAGCCAAGTCCCTTGGCGGCGGAATAGAGGTTGGCCCCGTCGATGAAGAGCGCCAGCCGGTCGGTGGGATAGAAGGTCATTGAGTCAAGGTTTTCCGGAGTCTGGCGTCGGCGCTGTGCGGCCCGTCCTGGCGGTCGTCGCGCTGGGGTCCAATCTTCCCGGCGACCATGGTTCGCCAGTGGATTTGCTCGAGGCCGCTCTCACTTTCTTCTCGGAGGCAGGATTGCCAATCGTACGCCGGTCGAGCTGGTGGACATCCTCCGCCTGGCCCGACCCATCCGCGAATGAGTATCGCAACGGGATCGCCATTGTCGAGGCGACGATGGACCCCCACGCCATGATTCGGCGGCTGTTGGAGATCGAGACCCGGTTTGGCCGCCGGCGAGGCGTCCGGAACGCGGACCGGACCCTGGATCTGGACCTGATCGATCACGGCGGCCGAGTCCTGGACACGCCGGAGCTGACTCTCCCGCACCCGCGGGCCCACGACCGGCGATTCGTCATGGGCCCCCTGGCCGAGATCGCACCGGACTGGCGCCACCCGCGATCTGGCCGCACCGCCTCGTCCCTCGTCGCCGAGGCGACGGTCGGACGTGATGCGAGGCCGGCGGCATGACGGTTCTTTCCGGGGGGCTGGCGCGGGGCGCTTCAATCGTGCAGGATTCGGTGTCGGAAGAGGGAGCGGGCGGCGCCTTATCGTCGCCCGGAGGGAACCGCTTGACCTATCGGCTCGTCATCTTTGACTTCGATGGCACTCTGGCGGACAGCGCCGACTGGTTCATCGGCATGACCAATGAGGTCGCGCGCCGGTTCCGTTTCCGGCAGATCAGCGACGAAGAGGTCGCCATGCTTCGGGGTCGTTCAAGCCGCGAGGTGGTGGCCTACATGCGTGTGCCCGCCTGGAAGATGCCCTTCATCGCCCGGCATACCCGCCGCCTCGTCTCGGAGAACACATCGGAGATCCCGCTGTTCCCGGAATCTCCCGACCTGATCCGGCGGCTGCATGCCTCTGGGGTGGTCCTCGCCCTGGTCAGCTCGAACTCTGAATCCAATGTCCGCAAGATCCTGGGCCCGGAACTGGCGGCCTGTATCGACCACTACGCCTGCGGCGCTTCGATGTTCGGGAAGTCCCCGAAGTTCCGGAAAGTGATCCGCAAGGTGGGCGCAGGTCCCGGCGAGGTGCTGTCCATCGGCGATGAGACCCGGGATATCGAGGCGGCCTCCCGCACCGGCATCGATTCCGGGGCGGTGACCTGGGGTTATGCTCGCCCCGAGATCCTTGAGGCGCACCGGCCGACCTTTCTCTTCAACACCATGGAAGACATTGCGCGCACGATTCTCGATCGCCGCTGATCCGCGGGCGGTCGCCATGCGGCGTTGCACAATCGCCCCCAAGGCTCTATGAGGAACGGTTCGTTCCCCCTGTCGAGGTAGCTATGGCTCGCGTCACCGTCGAAGACTGCATCCAGAGAGTCCCGAACCGCTTCAGCCTCGTCCTGCTGGCGGCCCATCGGGCAAGGGGCATCTCGTCTGGCGCCCCCCTGCTTGTGGACCGGGACAACGACAAGAACCCCGTCGTCGCGCTTCGTGAGCTGGCCGACGACATGGTGGATCCCGAAGAGCTGAAGGAAGGCCTCATCAGCACCCTCCAGCGGGTGGATGAACGCTCGGAGGCTGAGGAGGAGGCTGAAACCCTCGCCCTGCTGGCGGATCCGACCCACATGCAGATGAGCGAGCTTGAGCTGGTCCGCGCCCTGCAGAGCGACCGCGACGGCGGTCAGGAAGAGCGCTACTGAGCCCCGACGCGCCAGCGGGAGGTTCGCCTGCGGCGCAGGCCCCGGTCGTCGAGACCCCGGCCTCCCAGGCAGGGGTCGTACTTGCCCCATCCCTGACCGAAGCGGCGCCGCGTCGCGCCATGCTTCGGCAGTATGAGTTGATCGAGAAGGTCCGCTCCTACGACCCGAGCGCTGACGAGGCGGTCCTGAACCGCGCCTATGTCTACGCCATGCGCATGCATGGCTCCCAGAAGCGCGCCTCGGGCGACCCCTACTTCGCCCATCCGATCCAGGTGGCTGGGATCCTCACCGACTACCGGATGGATGCGGCGACCATCATCACCGCCCTCCTGCATGACACCGTCGAGGATACCGAAGCCACCTCCGCAGAGATCGGCCGCCTGTTCGGGGAGGAGATCGCCGGGCTCGTGGAAGGGGTCACCAAGCTCACCAAGCTTGAGCTGAACAGCGAGCACACCCGCCAGGCCGAGAACCTCAGGAAGTTCATCCTGGCGATCTCGAAGGATGTTCGGGTCCTTCTGGTCAAGCTGGCCGACCGCCTGCACAACATGCGCACCCTCCAGCACATCAAGGCGCCGGCCAAGCGCGAGCGGATCGCGCGTGAGACCCTGGACATCTATGCACCGCTCGCCCGGTCCATCGGCTGCCACCGGATTTGTACCGAACTGGAGGAACTGGCCTTCACCCACCTCAATCCGCTGGCCCGGGACGCCATCATCCGGAGATTGGCGGCCTTGCGGAACGAGCAGGGCGGGGCGGTGGCCCTTGTGTCCCAGGAGATCATCAGCCGACTGGACGCCGCGGGCGTGCCCAGTCGCGTGCTCGGCCGGGAGAAGAACCCCTATTCGATCTGGCGGAAGCTTCAGCGCAAGTCGATCGGCTTTTCCCAGCTGTCGGACATCTACGCCTTCCGGGTGATCGTCGATACCGAGGCGGACTGCTACCGGGCCCTGGGAGTCGCCCACCGGGCCTGGGCCTCGGTGCCGGACCGCTTCAAGGATTACATCTCGACCCCCAAGCGGAATAACTACCGGTCTCTTCACACAACGGTTGTGGGCCCGCGGGGCATGCGCATCGAGATGCAGATTCGGACCGAGTCCATGGACCGGATCGCCGAGGAAGGTGTTGCGGCCCACTGGCGTTACAAGGACGCCTCCTACGGGTTCGACGCCGAGCACCAGGCTGAGCAGGGTGGCCGCGATCCCCTCGTCAACCTGCGCCACCTTGTCCAGGTGCTTGAACACGGCGGCGACGTCGAGGAGCTGGTGGAGCACGCCAAGCTCGAGATGTATCTCGACCAGACCTTCGTCTTCACACCGAAGGGCCGGCTGGTCAGCCTCCCGCGTGGGGGGCTGCCCCTCGATTTCGCCTACGCCCTGCATACGGACATCGGCGACACCTGCATCGGGGTGAAGATCAACGGCGAGCCGCGGCCCCTTCGTACGCCCCTGCAGAACGGGGATGTCGTGGAGGTGGTGCGCGGGCCCAAGCCGGTGGTTCCGGCGGATTGGCGCTCACTGACGGTGACAGGCCGGGCCCGCTCAGCCATCCGCCGGCATATCCGGCAAACCGAGAAGGAAGAGTTCACCCGGCTCGGCCGCGCCGCCCTGGACCAGACGTT
>CANGRP010000191.1 GCA_947456005.1 Caulobacteraceae bacterium | reverse complement strand
GTTATCGATCACCAGGATCATGGCCCTGTCCCTATTGAAACCGGCGCGAGAGGGAAAGCCCGATTGTCACGGGGCGTGTCCCGAGTGAGGCTTGGGCATGGTTGAAGATGATTCCCCGCGGGGGGCGATTAGCCCCGACGAGATGGCCAGGGCCAAGGCCCTGCTCGAGAGCCCGCAGCGAACCGACGGCGCCTGGGCGGCCCTCGCCGCCGCCGCCTTCGCCGCAGCGACCGCTTTGGCCCTGGCTGCGGCGGTCATCCTCGCCCCGGGGCCCTGAAGAGTCGCGGTCAGGGGTCAGACGAAGCGCCAGGCTTCCTCTGCGGCCCGCCGCAGGGCGCGGGCCTTGTGCAGGGTTTCGTCATACTCGGCGTCGGCGTCGCTGTCGGCCACCACGCCGCCGCCCGCCTGGATGTACATCGTCCCGTCCTTGAAGCAGGCGGTGCGCAGGACAATGCAGGTGTCCACCGAGCCGTCCGCCCCGAAGTATCCCACGGCCCCGGCGTAGGCGACGCCGCGCTTCTCGAGCTCCAGCTCGTCGATGATCTCCATGGCCCGCACCTTTGGCGCGCCCGAAAGGGTGCCGGCGGGCAGGGCGGCCATCAGAACGTCCACCGGGTCCAGGCCCTCCGGGGCGTCGCCCTCCACGTTCGAGACCAGGTGCATGACGTGGCTGTAGCGCTCCACGAAGAAGCTGTCGGTGACCCGCACGTGGGGTCCGGCGGACCTCGCCAAGGGCGCATTGGCGCCGGCGGCGTTGAGCATGGCGACCCGGCCCACGTCATTGCGGCCCAGGTCCAGCAGCATCAGGTGCTCGGCCCGCTCCTTGGGGTCCGCACGAAGCTCCGCCTCCAGGGCCTGATCCTCCTCGGGAGTCGCGCCCCGGGGGCGGGTGCCGGCGATCGGCCGGATGGTGATCTTGCCGTCCCTAAGCCGCACCAGGATCTCGGGCGAGGAGCCCGCCAGCTGGAAGTCGCCGAAGTTCAGGTAGAACAGGAAGGGCGAGGGATTGGTCCGCCGCAGGGACCTGTAGAGGGCGAAGGGATCGTGCGGGAAGGGCGCCCGGAACCGGTGGCTCGGCACGACCTGGAAGATGTCGCCCGCGGCGATGTAGCCCTTGGCGCGGTCGACCACGGTCCGGTAGTCCTCACGGCTTACCGGCGTGGTGAACCGGTCGGGCTCGGGCGTCGCCCCGCCCTTGGGCTGGGGCGTCGGCGTGGCGATGTCGATCCGCACCGCCTCGAGGCGCGCCGCCGCCGCCGCCCAGGCCTGCTCTGCGGATTGGGCCGACGGCCGGACCGTGGTCGCCAGGAGGATCTCCTGGGCGATGCCGTCGAACACCGCCACCACCGAGGGACGGATCATCACCGCGTCCGGCAGACCGAGGGTGTCCGGGTTGACCTTGGGCAGGCGCTCGACCAGCCGGACCATGTCGTAGCCCACGGCGCCGAAGACGCCGGCCGTCATCGGCGGCAGGCCGGGCGGCAGGTCGAGCCTTGAGGCCGCCACCAGCTCGCGCAGGGAGTCCAGGGCGCCGCCCGGCTGGGTCGTGAAGCGCCCGGCCGCGATGTCCTCGTCCTCTGCGATCTCGGCGACGTCACCCCGGCAGCGCCAGACCAGGTCGGGCTTCAGGGCGATCACCGAGTACCGGCCCCGCCAGGCCCCGCCCTCGACGCTCTCGAACAGGAAGGCGTAGGGCCGCCCGTTTCCCACCTTCAGATAGGCCGAGACGGGCGTTTCCAGGTCGTCGATCAGCCGCGTCCAGACCACCTGGGCGCGACCGGCCTCGTAGGTCCCGGAGAAGGTCTGGAAGCCGGGCTCGGGGGTCACTTGCCGGCGGCCTCGGCCCCGGTCTTGGGCGCCTCGATCCCGAGGGACTGGCGCGCCAGGTCCGGCGAGGTCCGCACCTTCAGCGCCGTGCGCGCATACCGCGGCATCTGGGCGCCGATTTCGCTGAACAGGGTCATGCCCAGCTGCGGGCGAACCTGCTCCACCGAGCGGGCGTTCTCCGCCACGGAGGGAGGCGCGATCGCCTCGACCTTGCCGACCGTCACGGCGAAGGCGGTCGGGTTGGCCGCCAGGAAGACGCCGTCCTTTGCGGCCCCGAAGGCCTGGGCGAAGCCCTCCTGGGAGAGGGGCCCGCCCTCGGTCGCGTCCTGGCGGGTCAGGCCGGGGAGGCGCGCAGTCCGGGCGCCGATGGAGGCGGCGACGGCGTTCAGGTCCTCTCCCTTGCGCACCCGCTCCGCCAGGGCCTCGGCCCGGGCCCGCAGCCGCTTGGCCATCTCCTGGTTCATCCAGGCGCCGGCCAGGGGCTGGCGCACCTCGGCCAGGGGCGGAAGGGCGCTTGGGATCACCTTGTCCACCCGCACCACGAAGGATTCGCCCTGGCTCTCCTCCTCGATCTGGCTTTCCCCGCCCTCGGGCAGGCGGAAGGCCGTCTGCACCAGCCTCTCGGACAGGCCCGCAACAGGCCTCCCTGTCTGGTCAAAGCCCTGCTCGGCCACCGGGCCCAGGGTCGTCACCGGCACGCCCGCCTTGGCGGCGGCCTCGTCCAGGTTGGCGCCGGCCGCGTGGGCGTCGTCGTAGGCCTGGCTGATCTCATAGACCTTCTCGGCTGCGGCGGTCTTTCGCGCCTCGGCTTCCAGCATGGGCCGGATCTCCTCGAGGGTGACAGTCCGGCCCGGGGTGATCCCGGTCACCTTCACGACGGCCAGGCCCAGGTCGCCCTGGACCGTCCGGACCTCGCCCCGGGACATGGCGAAAGCGGCTTCCCCGACCTTGGCGTCCACCACCGCCGTGCGAGGCTTCTCGGCGTAGAGGACCGGCTCGACGCCCGCCGAGCGGGCGACCGCGGCCGGGTCCTCGCCCTTGGCCAGCCGGTCGGCCACGGACCGCGCCGTCCCGGCGTCCCGGGCCGGGACCTGCACGAGGGACCGGGTCTCAGGCCGGTTGAGCGCATCCTTCCGGAAGTTGAACTGCTTCAGGATGTCGGCTTCCGAGATCTTCACACGGTCGGCGACCTGGGCGGAGCTGAACCTTACCACGCTGAGGATGCGGAACTCCGGCCGCATCAGGCGCTCGGCGTTGGCCTTCATGAACTCGGTCAGCTGGGCGTCGGTCGGCGGCTTGGGCGGCTCGACCACGCCGGGCCCGACGTTGAAGACGGCCAGGTCCCGAGACTCCTGGGCGAACACCACCGCCAAGGCGCCATAGGCCCGGGGCGGGCGCAGGCCGTCCACAAGGCCCGTGGCGAGGTGGGACTGGGCGATATCGTCGCGGACGCTTTGCTCGAACTGCGTCGTTGTAAGGTTGTTGCGCGCCAGGGCCTCCTCATAGAGGCGCTTGTCGAAGCGGCCCGAGACCTGGTCGAAGAAGGCCGGGATCTTCTGGATCTCCCGGGTGATCAGGGCGTCGGCCGGTCGCAGGCCCATCTTCTCGATCAGCGCGGCCATGGCCTCGCGGTCCGCCAGCATTTCCAGCACCCGGGAGTCGAAGCGGTTCTCCACCGCCAGCTCGTTGCTGATCTGCTGGCCATTCTGCTGCTCGAGGTTCTGCTTGGCCCGGTCAAACTCGGCGCGGAACTCCGCGGTCGAGACGCTACGGCTCCCGGCCAGGACCACCTCGTTCTGGGCGCGGGTCTTGAAGACGTCGCCGACGCCGAAGACCGCAAAGCTCAGGATGAGGAGGCCGATCAGGATGGCGGCGACCCAGGACTTTGCAAAGGCGCGGATGACGGCGAGCATGAAATCCTTCCAGGCCCGCAAACCGGGCGCGTTTCAGCGCTGGGTATAGAGGGTCGGCCCGTAGGGGGGCAAGCCGCCCCCGACGGTGATCCCTCGGGTGACAGCCGCCTCGTCGTGTCGTATCCGCCGGCGCATGGCGTCGGAAGCCGGCGAAGGGAGAGCCAGCATGCAGAAGCTGATCGTGGGCAACTGGAAGATGAACGGGCTGGGCGCGGCCCTCGACGAGGCGCAGGCCGTCGCCGCCGGCCTTGGCGCCGCCGCCGCCCGCGTCGGGATCTGCCCGCCCGCCACCCTGGTCGAGCGCATGTCCCGGGCCCTGGCCGGGACCCTCGTCGCCGTCGGCGGACAGGACTGCCGGGCCGAGGCTTCCGGCGCCTACACGGGCGATGTCTCCGCCGAAATGCTGGCCGACGCCGGGGCCTGCCTCGTCATCCTGGGGCATTCCGAACGCCGGGCCGGCTTCGGCGAGACTGACGCCCTGGTGGCCGCCAAGACCGAGGCCGCCCTGCGGGCGGGCCTGGAGCCCATTGTCTGCGTCGGCGAGACCCTGGCTGAGCGGGAGGCGGGCGGCGCCCTCGCCATCGTCACCGGGCAGGTCCGGGGCTCCCTCCCGGCCGCCCTCGCTGGCCGGCCCTTCGCCGTCGCCTACGAGCCGGTCTGGGCCATCGGCACGGGGCTGACCCCCACCCTGGAACAGATCGCCGAGATGCACGCCGCCATCCGGGCCGAGCTGGTCGCCACCCTGGGAGAGGCGGGAGCCAGGGCGCCGATCCTCTATGGCGGCTCGGTCAAGCCCGCCAACGCTGCGGAAATCCTCTCCACCGCCGAGGTCGGCGGCGCCCTGGTCGGAGGCGCCTCGCTGAAGGCTTCGGACTTCCTGGGCATCATCGCCGGGGCCTGAACCGGCGCCGCCGTGCGCAGGTTTCGCCTCGCCGCACTGGAAACCCGCCCCCGCCGATGTTAGATGACCGGCTTTCCCGGCCGGACAGCGGCCAGATCCTGCGGTTCCTTCATGCTCGGGCTCCTGCTCACCCTCCAAATCATCGTCGGCATCGCCCTGACGGTCGTCGTCCTGATCCAGCGTTCCGAGGGCGGCGCCCTGGGCATGGGGGGCGGGCCCACCGGCTTCATGACCGCCCGAGGCGCCGGCGACCTTCTGACCCGGCTGACCTGGGGCCTCGGGACGGCCTTCTTCATCCTCAGCCTCGCCCTGACCTTCGTGATCGGGCGCGAGCGCGCCGACACCTCGGTGGTGGACCGGGTCAAGGTGGAGAGCCTCTCGCCCGAGGCGCTCAGGCAGCAGCAACAGCAGCAGGCGCCCACGGCGCCGCCGCCCGCTGCGGCCCCTGCGCCCTTTGAGGCGCCCCGGCCCAGCCTGGCAGATCCCTTCGCCGGCGCGCCGGCCCCGTCGCCC
>CANGRP010000190.1 GCA_947456005.1 Caulobacteraceae bacterium | reverse complement strand
CCTCAGGGCCAGGGGCAAACCGCCCAAGGTCGTCACCGTCGCCATCATGCGCAAGCTCATCGAAGCGGCAAACCTCGTCCTCCAGAGAGGACAGCCCTGGGTCAAAGCCATGCCGGCATGAAACATGGTTGCTCCGGCCCGCTGCGCGGTCCACCTCCCCCTGGGGGGAGGAATTAGGGAGCCATTGCTCCCCCAAGGGGGAGCTCCCGGCGAAGCCGGGTGAGGGGGTCAACGGCGCCGGGGTGTCCCTAGCCCGAGATCGCGGCGGCGTCGGCTTCGCCGGTTCGGATGCGCAGGGCTTTCTCGAGGTCCATGACGAAGATCTTGCCGTCGCCGATCTTGCCGGTGTTGGCGCTGCGGGTGACGGCCTCGATCACGGCGTCGGCGATGTCAGTGGGGACGGCGATCTCCAGCTTCACCTTGGGCAGAAGCTTCACTTCGTACTCCGCGCCCCGGTAGACCTCGGTCTTCCCCCGCTGGCGGCCATAGCCGCGCACTTCGGTGACGGTCAGTCCCGACGCCCCGGCCTCGGTGACGGCCTCGAGGACGGCGTCCAGGCGGCTGGGCTTGATCACGGCGACGATCATCTTCATGGGCGGCCTCCGGGCGTTCTGGAGGTCACACTAACGCCGAACCGGGCCGGCGGCCAAGACTCGCTGAGTCTCAGCGCCCGGCGAGGTCCAGGAGATACTGGCCATAGGCGGTCTTCGACAGGGCCTCGCCGGCCTGCCGGACCTGGTCGGCGTCGATGAAGCCGTTGAGGAAGGCGATCTCCTCGAGGCAGGCGATCTGCAGGCCCTGGCGCTTCTGGAGAGTCCTGACGAGCTCGCTGGCCTCCAGCAGGCTGTCGTGGGTGCCGGTGTCCAGCCAGGTGAAGCCGCGGTCCATCTTCTGCACGAAGAGGTCGCCCCGCTCCATGTAGAGGCGGTTCAGGTCGGTGATCTCCAGCTCGCCCCGGGCCGAGGGGCGGACCTGACGGGCCAGGTCGACCACGTCGCGGTCGTAGAAGTAGAGACCTGTCACCGCTTGGCGGGAGCGCGGGCGAGCGGGCTTCTCCTCCAGGCTCAGGGCCCGTCCGGTCCCGTCCAGCTCGACCACGCCGTAGGCTTCGGGCCGCTCGACCTCATAGGCGAAGATGGTGGCGCCGTGGGGCCGGGCCGCAGCGGCGTCCAGAAGACCGGTCATGCCGGCGCCGAGGAAGATGTTGTCCCCCAGGATGAGGGCCGCTGGCTCGCCCGCCAGGAAGTCCTCGCCGATCAGGAAGGCCTGGGCCAGACCGTCGGGGCTCGGCTGCACGGCATAGGCCATGCGCACGCCGAACTGGGAGCCGTCGCCGAACAGGCGCTGGTAGTTCCCCAGGTATTCCGGCGATGAAATGATCAGTATGTCCTGGATCCGCGCCTGCATGAGAACGGACAGGGGGTAGTAGATCATCGGCTTGTCGTAGATCGGCAGGAGCTGCTTGTTCACCGCCAGGGTGGCCGGGTGCAGGCGGGTGCCGGCGCCGCCCGCCAGGATGATGCCCTTCATGCCGCGTCCCCTTCCCCTTCGGCCGGCCTCAGGAGCCGGTCCATCACTTCGTCCGTTGTTGCCGTCCAGGGACGAGGCGACCGCCCGAATGTGCGGCTAAAGGCCGTCGTGTCCAGCCTGGAGTTGGCCGGCCGCCGAACCGGTGTCGGCCAGTCCGCCGTGGCGATCGGGGTCAGGACCGGCGTCTTCAGGCCCGCCTCCGCCGCCCTCTCGAAGACCCGCTCGGCCAGCCCGAACCAGGTGGTCTCGCCTGCGCCGGCGAAGTGAAAGACGCCCGAAGGCGCTCCGTTCCCGGAAATCCGGGAGCAGACGGTTCCCACAGCCGCCGCGATGTCCAGGGCGGAGGTCGGGCAGCCGTGCTGGTCGGCGACCACCGACAGCGTCTCGCGGGCCTGGCCCAGACGCAGCATGGTGCGCACGAAGTTCGTCCCCCAGGGGCTGAACACCCAGGCGGTGCGCAGGATGACATGGCGCGGGTTGAGGGCGGTGACGGCCATCTCCCCGGCCGCCTTGGAGGCGCCGTAGACGCTGGTCGGTCCGACCGGGTCGTCCTCTCGGTAGGGCCGGTCAAGCCCGCCGTCGAAGACGTAGTCGGTGGAGATGTGGACCAGGGGAATCCCGGCTTCGCCGCTGGCCCGGGCAAGGGCGGCGGGACCCAGGGCGTTCGCCGCCCAGGCCTCGGAGGCCTGGGACTCTGCAGCGTCCACCGCGGTCCAGGCGCCGGCGTTGACAATGGCCGCCCAGGGCCGCACGCCCACCCATCGCCTCACGGAGGCGGGGTCGGCGAGGTCAAGCTCAGCCCGGGTCGGGGCGACCACCTCAAAGCCTTCGGGCGGGGCCTGGCGCAGGGCGCGGCCCACCTGGCCGGAGCCTCCGGTCAGGAGCAGGGCGGGAAGGCCGGAGCCGGTCATGACGCGCCGTCAGGCGGCCCGGCCCGACGCTGGGGCCAGGCCGGAAGCCCGATCAGCCTTCGGCGCCGTCGCCGGAGGGACCGGCGCGGTCTGCGGCGGCCTGGGCGCGCTCGCCGGCGGTCATCTGGCGCTCGGCGATCCGGGCGGACTTGCCGCGACGGTCGCGAAGGTAATAGAGCTTGGCCCGCCGGACGACGCCGCGGCGCTTGACCTCGATGCTCTCGATGTTGGGCGAATGGATCGGGAAGATCCGCTCGACGCCCTCGCCGAACGAGATCTTGCGGACCGTGAAGCTCTCGTTGATGCCGTGACCCTGGCGGGCGATGCAGACGCCCTCATAGGCCTGGACGCGCTCACGCTCGCCTTCCTTGATGCGCACGTTCACGCGGAGGGTGTCGCCGGGGCGGAAGGCCGGGATGGCGCGCTTGGCGGCCAGGCGGTCGGCTTCTTCCTTTTCCAGTTCCTGGATCAGGTTCATGGGTCAGTCCTTTCGTACCGGGCTTTAATCGCCCTTTGCCTGTTGATTGGCGAGCCAGGCGGCCCAGAGGTCCGGACGCCGTTCCCGCGTAGCACGTTCCCGCTCGGCCCGGCGCCAGTCCGCCACCTGTGCATGGTGGCCGCTGAGCAGGACCTGCGGAATTTCCAGGCCCTCGAACGTCCGCGGTCGCGTGTACTGCGGATGCTCCAGGAGCCCGTCCTCGAAACTCTCTTCACTGAGGCTCTCCGCCTGGCCGAGGACGCCGGGCACGAGCCTTACGCAGGCCTCGATGGTCACCAGGGCCGCCGCCTCGCCGCCGGCAAGGACCGCGTCTCCGACCGAGACCTCCTCGAACCCCCGGGCGTCGAGCACCCGCTGGTCCACCCCCTCGAACCGGCCCGCCAGGACGATCAGTCCCGGCCCGCCAGCCCAGTCCTTGACGCGCGCCTGGGTCAGGGGCCGACCCCGGGCGCTCATGTAAAGAAGCGGCCGTCCCCGCCGTTCGACGCTGTCGAGCGCCGAGGCGATCACGTCCGCCCGCATCACCTGCCCCGGCCCGCCCCCTGCGGGGGTGTCGTCGAGGAAGCCGCGCTTATCCTTGGAAAACCCCCGGATGTCCAGCGTTTCCAGGGACCAGAGGCCGGCCTCGCGCCAGGCCGTCCCGATCAGGGAAACGCCCAGTGGCCCGGGAAAGGCCTCGGGGAACATGGTCAGGACGGTGACCTCGAAGGGAGCGGCGCGGGACATGCGGGGCTTGTGGACGAAGACCGGCGGTTTTTCGAGTCCCTGCGACGGCCCGCCTCGCCTTGCCCGACAGGCCCTCTGGCTCTATGCCCTGCCCTTTCGCATCTGCAGCATTGATCCCGAAGCCATGTCCCAGCCTGAAAACCTCGTCGACACCCTGGCGCTTGAGCGCCTGGAGGTGAACCTGTTCCGCGGCGTCTCGCCGAACGAGGGTCCGGGGCGCATCTTTGGCGGGCAGGTGATCGCCCAGTCCCTGCTGGCCGCCTATGGCACGGTCGAGGACCGGGTCTGCCATTCCCTGCACTGTTACTTCATCCGCCCGGGTGATCCGACCACGCCCATCATCTTCGAGGTGGACCGGTCCCGCGACGGGGGCAGCTTCACGACCCGGCGGGTCGTCGCCGTGCAGAACGGCAAGCAGATCTTCAACCTGGCCGCTTCCTTCCAGGCGCCGGAGGAGGGCTTCGAGCACCAGGCCGCCATGCCGTCCGTGGCGAGGCCGGACGACCTGCCCAGCGAGGCCGAGGCCCTGAAGGCGGCCCTGGACAAGATGCCCGAGGAGGCGCGCAAGTGGGCGATGCGCCCGCGCCCCATCGAGATGCGGCCCGTAGATGGCGCCAGCCTCTTCGACCGCGACCGGCCCGAGGCCCGGGAGCCGAGGAGCGAGAGCTGGTTCCGGGCCCGGGCGCCGATTGGCGAGGATCCCGTCCTGCACCAGGTGATCCTGTCCTACGCCTCGGACATGAACCTGTTGTCCACCGCCATGCGCCCGCACCGGGTCCACTGGCAGACCCGCAACTTCCAGTCAGCCAGCCTCGACCACGCCATGTGGTTCCACAAGCCGGTGAACTTCAACGACTGGCACCTCTACGCTCAGGACAGCCCCAGCGCCGCCGGCGGCCGCGGCTTTATCCGGGGGTCGATCTACTCTGCCGACGGCGTCCTGGTGGCGAGCGTGGCCCAGGAGGGCCTCCTGCGGATGCGCAAGGACTGAGGCCGCCTACTCTGTCTCGGCCGGAGGGACGGCGAGGATCCTCCCCCCGGCGATGTCGACCTCGGGAACGGCCTCCCGTGTGAAGGGCAGCCAGAAGGACGGGGCGCCTTCGGGTTTGATCTCCAGGAGGTCGCCCGCGCCGAAGTCCTGCACCCCGCGCACCACGCCGAGGACCCGCCCGTCCCGCGTCTCGACGCGCATACCGACCAGGTCGGCGAGGTAGAACTCGTCCTCATCCTCGGCTGGCAGGGCGGAGCGGGGGACGTGGAGCTTCAGGCCCCTCAGGGCCTCGGCCTGTTCGCGGGTCTCGACGCCCGAGGCCCGGGCGACCAGGCCGCCCTTGACCGGCCGGGCCCCGGACAGAGCCGGGGCCGGCGCGCCGTCGGCCCGGCGCAGGTCGCGATAGCCCGCAAGAGCCATGGGATCGGACGTGAAGCTGGTCACGCGCACTTCGCCGCGGACGCCGAAGGCGCCGGCGATGCGTCCCACCAGGATGAGCCGGTCCGACATGGGTTTGCCCAGGGAGGCGAAGGCCCGG
>CANGRP010000189.1 GCA_947456005.1 Caulobacteraceae bacterium | reverse complement strand
GCCGGCCGCTGCCGCGGCCCCCGCGCCGCCGCCAGAGACGCCACCGGCCCGCGCCGTCGACGCCCCGTCATCGCCCGCGGGACGCCGGTCCACCGTCCGCGACGCCCTGCGCGACGCCATGGCCGAGGAGATGCGCCGGGACGAGACCGTCTTCCTGATGGGCGAGGAGGTCGGCCAGTACCAGGGCGCCTACAAGGTCAGCCGGGGCCTGCTGGAGGAGTTCGGCGCCCGGCGGGTGATCGACACCCCCATCACCGAGCACGGCTTCGCGGGCCTCGGCGTCGGGGCGGCCATGGCGGGGCTGAGGCCCGTCGTCGAGTTCATGACGTTCAACTTCGCCATGCAGGCCATTGATCATATTATCAATTCGGCGGCGAAGACCCTTTACATGTCGGGCGGGCAGATCACCTGTCCCATCGTCTTCAGGGGGCCGAACGGCGCGGCGGCGCGGGTCGCGGCGCAGCACAGCCAGGACTACTCGGCCTGGTACGCCCAGATCCCCGGCCTGAAGGTGGTGGCGCCCTACGACGCCGCCGACGCCAAGGGCCTTCTCAAGGCCGCCATCCGCGACCCGAACCCGGTGGTCTTCCTCGAGCATGAGATGCTCTACGGCCAGGAGTTCGACGTGCCGGAGGACCCGGACTGGACCGTACCAATCGGTCAGGCCCTGATCCGGCGGCCGGGCCGCGACGTCACGCTTACGGCCCACTCGCGCATGGTGGGCCTGGCCCTCGAAGCGGCGGAAGTCCTTTCGAAACAAGGAATTGAGGCTGAGGTCGTAGACCTGCGGACGCTCAGGCCCCTGGACCACGCCACCGTCCTGGAGAGCGTGAAGCGGACAAACCGGATCGTCAGCGTCGAGGAAGGCTGGGCGCCCATGGGCGTCGGCGCCGAGATCATCGCCCGGGTCGTCGCCGAGGCCTTCGACTGGCTGGACGCGCCCCCCCTGCGGGTCGCCCAGGCCGATACGCCCCTGCCGTACGCCGCCAACCTCGAGGCTCTCGCTCTCCCGTCGGTGGAGCGGATCGTCGAGGCGGCTCTCAAGGTCTGCTACCGGTGAGCGCCCTGGCCTGGAAATCCGGCGGGTGCCATTGCGAGCGGGTCCGCTTCGAGGTCGCCCTTCCCAGGAGGCCTGAGGCGCATTCCTGCAATTGTTCAATGTGTTCGAAGGTGGGTTTCATCCACCTCATCGTGCCGGAGAGCCGCTTCCGCCTGGTCCGGGGTGAGGGCGAGCTGGTGGAGTACACTTTCAACTCCGGCGTCGCTCGCCACCTGTTCTGCCGGACCTGCGGGGTGAAGAGCTTCTACCGCCCGCGCTCCAACCCGGACGGCTGGTCGGTCAACGCCCGCTGCCTGGACGAGGCCCTGGACATGGACCTGACCGAGTTCGATGGCCGCAACTGGGAGGCCAACGCCGCCAGCCTGGCCCACCTGTCCCGGGAGGCCGCGCCATGACCGACATCCTCATGCCCGCCCTGTCCCCGACCATGGAGGAGGGCATCCTCGCCAAGTGGCTTGTAAAGGTTGGGGATTCCGTCCGGTCGGGTGACGTCATCGCCGAGATCGAGACCGACAAGGCGACCATGGAGGTCGAGGCGGTGGACGAGGGCGTCGTCGAGGCCCTGCTCGTCGCCGAGGGGACCGAGGGGGTGAAGGTCAATACGCCCATCGCCCGGCTCTCAGGCGAGGGTGGTCCCCCCGCGGCGACGCCGGCGCCGCCTCAGCCCGTCGCGGCCCCAGCGCCTCGGAGCCTCGATCCCGCAGTGGAAAAGGCTGCCCTGGAAAAGGGTTCGGAACGCATCTTCGCCTCGCCCCTGGCGCGCCGGCTGGCGGCGGAACGCGGGCTGGACCTGGCGACCCTCACCGGCTCGGGCCCGCATGGCCGGATCATCCGCGCCGATGTCGAGGCCGCCGCCGCCGCCCCGCCTGCACGCCCTGTCCGGGTCGAGGCCCCCGCTCCGGCACTGATGTCCACCCCCGCTCCCAGCCTGGCCCAGCTCGGCTATCCGGACGACAGCTACACCCTGGTCCCGCTGGACGGCATGCGCCGTACGGTGGCGCGCCGGTTGACCGAAAGTGCGAGGGATATCCCGCACTTCCCCCTGACGATTGATGTGGAGATCGACGCCCTGCTGGCCGCGAGGGCCCGGATCAATGGCCTGCTGGAGCCCCGGGGGATCAAGGTCAGCGTCAACGACCTGGTGATCAAGGCCGCCGCCCTGGCCCTCAAGCAGGTGCCGGAGGCCAACGCCTCCTTCACGCACGAGGGGATCGCCCTGCACCGGCACGCCGACATCTCCATGGCCGTGGCGGTCGAGGGCGGGCTGATCACGCCCATCCTCCGCAGGGCCGAGCAGAAGGGCCTCGCGGACATCGCCCTGGAGGCCAAGGACCTGGCCGAGCGGGCCCGGACCCGGAAGCTGAAACCCGAGGAATTCCAAGGGGGTACCTTCTCGATCTCGAACCTTGGCATGTTCGGGATCCGTCAGTTCGGCTCCATCATCAACCCGCCCCAGGGCGCCATCCTGTCGGTGGGCGCAGGCGAGGCGAGGGCGGTGATCCGCGACGGCCAGGTCGTCTCTCGCACCCTCATGACCGTGACCCTGACCTGCGACCACAGGGTCATCGACGGCGCCATCGGCGCCCGCTGGCTGGCCGCCTTCCGGGCCCTGATCGAAGATCCCGTCACCATGATCGTCTAGGGAGGCCGCCGTGGACTTCGACCTTGTCGTCATCGGCGCCGGCCCGGGGGGCTATGTGGCCGCCATCCGCGCCGCCCAGCTGGGCCTGAAGGCCGCCCTCGTGGAGCGCGCCAAGCTGGGCGGGATCTGCCTGAACTGGGGCTGCATCCCCACCAAGGCCCTGCTGAAGTCTGCGGAAACCTTTGAAACCCTGGGACATCTTGAGGACTACGGCCTGCGCGCCGAGAAGGTGGGCTTTGATCTCGACGCCGTGGTCTCCCGCTCCCGCAAGGTGGCGGGCCAGCTGAACGCCGGCGTCGCCTTCCTGATGAAGAAGAACAAGATCACGGTCATCGAGGGGGAGGCGCGGCTGGAGGCGGGCGCCCCGGCGCCGCTCGTCCGAGTGGCCCTGAAGGCGGGGGGTGAGAAGGTCCTGAAGGCCGCCAACGTCCTCCTGGCCACGGGCGCCCGGGCGCGGACCCTGCCGGACCTGGGCCTGGCCCCTGACGGCGAGCGCGTCTGGTCCTACCGCGAGGCCATGGTCCCGGACCGGGTTCCCCCCTCCCTCCTGGTGGTTGGATCCGGCGCCATCGGGATTGAATTCGCCAGCTTCTTCAGGGCCCTGGGCTCGGAAGTCACGGTGATCGAGGCCCTGCCGCGCATCCTGCCGGTGGAGGATGAAGAGGTCTCGGCGGCGGCGCAGAAGGCCTTCCAGGCCCGCGGCATCGCCTTCCGGACAGGCGCTTCCGTCCGGCGCCTTGCCCGCAGCGGCAAGGGGGTGGAGCTGATCGTCGAGGCCGGCGGGGCCCCCGAGACCCTCAAGGCCCACGTCGCCATCGTCGCCGTGGGCATTGTCGGCAATGTCGAGGACCTGGGGCTGGAAGCCCTGGGCGTGACGATCGAGAAGACCCACGTCGTCACGGATTCCCACGGCTTTACCGGCGTTCCCGGCCTCTGGGCTGTCGGCGACCTGGCCGGCCCGCCCTGGCTGGCGCACAAGGCCAGCCATGAGGGCGTGCACTGCGTCGAGCACATCGCCGGCCTCAAGCCCTCCGGCCTGACCGCCCCCATTCCGGGCTGCACCTATGCCTCGCCGCAGATCGCCTCGGTGGGCCTGACCGAGGCCCAGGCGAAGGCCAGGGGCCTGGCCGTGAAGGTCGGCCGCTTCCCCTTGCGCGCCAACGGCAAGGCCATCGCCGCGGGCCATACAGAGGGCTTCATCAAGACGGTGTTCGACGCCGCGACGGGCGCCCTGGTCGGCGCCCACATGATCGGCGCCGACGTCACCGAGATGATCCAGGGCTACGCCCTGGCCATGACCCTGGAAGCCACCGAGGCCGACCTCTTCGCCACGGTCTTCCCGCACCCGACGATCAGCGAAGGCATGCACGAGGCGGCGCTGGACGCCTTCGGCCGGGCCCTGCACGTTTGAGTGGCGAGTGAGTGGCGAGGTTCCCACTCCGTAGCGCTTTGCGCGCCAACTCCTCCAAAGGGGAGGAATGAGATCAGGTCGCAACATACATGAACACCCATTCCCGTGTCCGAACCTGGCTTGAGATCCGTGAGCCACTGGAGCGACAGCTTGAGCCGCTGGGGCGCGCTGCGATGGAAGCCATCGGTCTCTCAGCGGGCCATCGGGTTCTCGATGTGGGCTGCGGCATAGGCGGCACGCCGATGGCTCTCTCCCGAAAGGTTGGGCCCCTTGGACAGGTTATCGGAGTGGAGATCCTCCAGGAGGCTGTGGATGTCGTACGGAGCGACCAAGGGAACCCGGAGAATGTCTCCTTCATCTGCGGCGATGCCCAAACACACGGCTTTGCCGCCGGATCCTTCGACGCCGTATTTTCCCGCTTTGGCGTCATGTTCTTTGACGATGCGACCGAGGCCTTTCGTAATCTTCTCCGTGCGCTGCGTCCCGGCGGCCGCCTTGGTTTCGTCTGCTGGCGCGCCCTGAGCGAGAACGAGCTGGATGACCTGCCGCTTCGCGCCGCCGCATCGCTTCTGCCGCCGGATCTTGTGAGCAAGACGGCATTTTCGGGCTGGTTCTCGTTCTCCAGGGCGGAGAGTCTTCGGCGGATCCTGGGTGAGGCGGGATTTCTGGATGTCCAGATCACCTCCAGGGACGTGAGGGTCCATAGCGGGAGTCTTCGGGAGATGGTGGATGTCTGCACTCGGGTCGGCGCCGTGGGCGCAATTCTTCGCGACCGTCCGCATCTGATGCGCAAGGCCGCCCTGGCGCTTGAGGATGCGTTACGCGAAAGAGACGGCCCCAACGGTCCAGAACTCCGGGCAGGGGTCTGGATCGTTACAGCCAGGGCGCCCTAAGCCCGGCCCTTCATCGAATTCTTCGGACCGACATGGGCAATCCACCCGCCGGGCGCAGGGCGAGCCTGGCGACCGGCCGCACCCGGTGGGGTGAGACGACGGTGAAGTCGATGGCCCGCACGAGGCTTGCCAGGACCGTCACCGCTTCCATCATCGCGAACGCGGCGCCGAGGCAGATGCGAGGACCGGCGCCAAAGGGCAGATAGGTGAAGCGATCAGGCTGTGGCGCGGACGGCGCAAACCGG
>CANGRP010000188.1 GCA_947456005.1 Caulobacteraceae bacterium | reverse complement strand
GACAAGATGGAGGCTGAACTCGACGAGCCCCTCATCCTGCTCTTCGAGAAGAAGCTGACCTCCCTCCAGCCCCTGCTGCCGGTCCTCGAGGCCGTCGTGCAGTCCGGCCGTCCCCTGCTGATCATCGCCGAAGACGTCGAGGGCGAAGCCCTGGCCACCCTGGTGGTCAACAAGCTGCGCGGCGGCCTGCGGGTCGCGGCTGTCAAGGCTCCGGGCTTCGGCGACCGCCGCAAGGCCATGCTGGAGGACATCGCCATCCTGACCGGCGGCGAGCTGATCTCCGAGGACCTCGGCATCAAGCTTGAGAACGTGACCCTCGACATGCTGGGCCGCGCCAAGAAGGTGTCGATCACCAAGGACGACACCACCATCGTTGACGGCGCCGGCGCCAAGGACGGCATCGAGGCTCGGATCGGCCAGATCAAGCGCCAGATCGAGGACACCACCTCGGACTACGACAAGGAAAAGCTGCAGGAGCGGCTGGCCAAGCTGGCCGGCGGCGTCGCCGTGATCCGCGTCGGCGGCTCGACCGAGGTCGAGGTGAAGGAAAAGAAGGACCGCGTCGACGACGCCCTCAACGCCACCCGCGCGGCGGTCGAGGAAGGCATCGTCCCCGGCGGCGGCGTGGCCCTGCTGAAGGCCTCCAAGGCCCTCGACGGCCTGAAGGGCGACAATGACGACCAGGAGGCCGGCGTCGCCATCGTGCGTCGCGCCCTCCAGGCCCCGATCCGGCAGATCTCCGAGAACGCCGGCGTCGAAGGCTCGATCGTGGTCGGCAAGGTGCTCGAGAACATCTCGCCCACCTTCGGCTTCAATGCCCAGACCGAAGAGTACGTGGACATGGTCAAGGCCGGCGTCATCGACCCGGCCAAGGTGGTTCGCACCGCCCTGCAGGACGCCGCCTCGGTGGCTGGCCTGCTGATCACCACGGAAGCCGCCATCGTCGAGGCCCCCAAGAAGGGCGGCGCCGGCGGCGCCCCCGGCATGCCCGGCGGCATGGGCGGCATGGGCGATATGGACTTCTGATCCCTATCGCATACGGAAAGTCGGGGGGCGGAGCTTATGGCTCCGCCCCCTTTTTCATGGGCGGCGCCACATCCTGGGCTCAGCCGTTGCGGGAGGTCAGCCGGTTGAGGTCGCCCAGCAGAAGGTGGGCCGCCCAGCTGGTCACGCCGGTGATCAGGGCGGCGAGCAGGGCCGGGGTGAAGCCGGCGACCTGGAAACCTGGCACGATCCGGGACACCAGGAGGATCATCCCGGCGTTGATCACCAGCAGGAAGAGACCAAAGCTCAGCACGGTCAGGGGCAGGGTCAGCAGGATGAGCAGGGGCCGCAACAGGGCGTTGACCAACCCGAGCAGGAGGACCGCCAGGGCGAGGGTCATGGGTGCGTCGTAGGTAATCCCGGAGACAAGCCGGGCGGCGATGGCGAGGCCAAAGGCGGCGAAGGCGGCGCGAACGAGAAAGTGCAGCATGTCGAACCCCGGGTCTGCGTGTGTGAGCGGGCGGACACCCGTCGCCAGGCCGCGAGGATGACGGGACGTCGCGGGTGATGACAAGTCCGGGGTCGTGCGGAAACCCGTTGCGCCGCATTGACGCCGCAGGCGAGGCGTTCTGTCCTCTCATCCGTCGGGAGTTAGAATCATGAGTCCTCGTTCCTCGCCCCTCCGCAGGCTCCACGGCCTTTCCGTCCGCGCCGGGCCCGGCTTCATCCTGGCCCTGCTCGGCGCCGGCGCTCTCCAGGCCGCCCCCCCGCCCCCCGGGGGGAGCCTCTTCATCAGCCCCTTCGGCGAGCCCTTCCGCTCCCCCTCCGGGTTGGCGGACTGGTTCGCCGGCGCCGACGTCGACAAGGATGGCGCCCTCACCCTGCAGGAGTTCAGGGCGGACGGCCTGCGCTTCCACGCCCGGCTCGATACCGACCGCGATGGCCGCGTCGATGGGTTCGAGAACACCGCCTACGAGAACGAAGTCGCTCCTGAGATCCTGCCCCAGTCCGCAGTCTTCCGGAATGAGCGTCCCGGTGGCGAGGGGCCGACGCCCAGCGCCCGGGGCCTGGATGGCGCTTCGTCCTTCGGTCTGCTGGATGAACCCCAGCCGGTCCGGGGCGCGGACCAGAACTATGACGGCAGGATCACGGCGGAGGAGCAGGCCAGGGCCGCCGCCCGCCGTTTCGCCTTGCTGGACGAGGCGGAGGCTGGCCGCCTCACCCTTCCGCCTCTTCTGGCGCGGCTGGAGGCCCGACAGGCGCCGCCCGCCGGCATCGGTCGTTTCTTCAGGCGGCGGCCGGGCTGAGGTCAGGCACGGTCTCGGACAGACGGCCGCCGATCCGGATCGGGGCGATCCGCCGGGCAAGGCCCGTGGCGTCGTCGGTCTCCACGAACACCCCGCACACCGTCGCCGGACCCTCCGCCGGCTTGAACCGGCCGCCGGAGATCCGGGTGGTGAACCGGCGGAGCGGCTCCTCCTTCATGTTGCCGATGACGCTGTCATAGTCGGCGCAGGCGCCGGCGTCGGTCTGGTAGGCGGTGCCGCCGGGCAGGATCTGGGCGTCGGCAGTGGGCACGTGGGTGTGGGTGCCTACGACCAGGCTGGCGCGCCCGTCGCAGAAGTGGCCCATGGCCATCTTCTCGGAGGTGACCTCGGCGTGCATGTCGACCACGACGGCGTCCGCCACCATTCCGAGGGGCGCCTTCTCCAACTCGCGGTCCACGGCGGCGAAGGGATCGTCCAGGCTGTCCATGTGGACGCGGCCCAGGAGGTTGATCACCAGGATCCGGCGCCCGCCGCGGGTTTCGAAGAGATTGGCGCCCAGGCCCGGCGCATCGGCCAGCACCGGATAGTTCAGCGGCCGGATCAGCCGCGGCTCGCGGACGATGTAGGTCAGGGCCTCCTTCTGGTCCCAGGCGTGATTGCCCAGGGTCAGGCAGTCGGCGCCGGCGTCGAAGAGGTCGCGTGCGGTCCGCTCGGTAATGCCGAACCCCGCCGCTGCGTTCTCGGCGTTGATGATGACGAACTCGAGGTCGAGGCGCCGGCGCAGGCCGGGCAGGTGGTCGGCCAGGCCGTCCCGGCCGGACTTGCCGACCACGTCTCCGAAAAAGGCGAAACGCATGCTGTTCCTTCAGGCCTGCGGGAGGCGGCGGTATCCGGCCTCTGTCAGGACGGCGTCAAGGGTTTGATCGTGGGGCTCAAGCGCCAGCCTGTCCACCTCCTGCCCGACGAAGGCCAGGCCCAGGACAAAGACGGGGCCGGTTCGCCTCAGGCTCGCGAGGGCCCGGTCGTAGTGTCCGCCGCCCTGGCCAAGGCGGCCGCCGAAACGGTCGAAGCCGACAAGGGGGGTGATGACGAGGTCGGGGCGCCGCTCGGGACGGTCCGGGTGCGGGGCGGGGACGCCGGCGGCGTCGGGGGTGAGAGGCGCCTCTGGCGGGGCGTCCAGGAATCTCAGCCGCCCGTCCTCGGACACCCGCGGCAGGAGCCTCTCGGCGCCCAGGGCCAGCAACCGCGCCGAAAGGGGACCGGGATCGATCTCGCCGCCCGCCGGGAGATAGGCTGCGAAGGTGCGGACCGGGGGCAGGCTGTCCGGGGGGAGGAGGCGGGCCGCAGCCTCGCCCGCCTCCGGCGAGGCGACCGCCAGGGCGCTTCGCCGGCGCCGGAGGCGTCTTCGCAGGTCCTGTCGGGAGTCTGGGTCAGGGTCGTTGGACGGCAAGGCGTGTCCGGGGAAAGAGGTGGCGGCGCCGCGGGAACCGTGAAGGACTGTTCAATCCCCTCGACCTGGATGACCAGGTGGGCGCCATGTATCCGGGTCCACGGACCCAGACAGGGACAGCTCCCTTCGAGTGAATTAAGGTCGCTGGGATTAGTCGCCTTCGACGCGAGCCGCAGCAGGACCCGCCGCCGGACAATCTAGGCCCCGCCGGGCCTCGCGGCAAGGCGGACGGCCCCCGGGACGGTTCAGGCCCCCGCCAGTTTCTCGATCCGGCGTGCGGCGGCCTCCAGGGCGGCGGTGGCGCGAGCTTCGATCCCGCCGGCCCCCGCCTGCAGGCGCGCATGTTCGGACTGCAGGCCGGCATGCCGGCCGCGCAGGTCGGCAAGCTCGTCGGCCAGGAGCAGGGCGGCCATCAGGAAGAGCCGGGTTTCTCCCAGCTGGCCGACATCCTGGGAGACTTGGCGGACCTGGGCGTCGAACAGGCGGGCGAGTTCCGTGAGGTGGGCCTCCTGGCCGTCCTCGCAGCCGACCACATAGGGACGGCCGTTCACGCTGAGGGTCACCTGGGCCATGGATCAGTCTCCCTTGCCGCCGCCCAGCACCGACTCGATCTCGGCGATGGCCTGCCCGAGGGCGCGGGAGGCCTCGGCGCCCGCGGCCTGGAGCGCCTGCTCCCGGGCGCGGCTGCGCTCAAGCTCGGCGGCCAGGCTGCTGCGGGCCGGGTCGAAGAGCTCGCCCTCGCCGCCGGACCGGCGTCCCGCCAGTTCCTGCTCGAGAAGGGCCAAGGCCCGATCCAGCCGCCGTGCGGCCTGGTCAAGGGCGGTTTCGTCCTGGGTCATGAGGGACTCCGGAGGTTGCCCCTTCTCTATAGCGCCATCCGCCGCGCCGCCGGAACACTTACCTTTCTTGACCCTTCCGGCCCCCTGTGCGAGGCCCAAAGCCCCACCGCCGAAAACCGGATTCCCGCCATGCCTGTCTCGCCCGTGAAAATGGCCGACGCCATCCGCGTCCTATCAATGGATGCGGTGCACAAGGCGAAATCGGGCCACCAGGGCATGCCGATGGGCATGGCCGACGTAGCCACGGTCCTCTGGACAAAGTTCCTGAAATACGACGCGTCTCGCCCCGACTGGGCGGATCGCGACCGCTTCGTCCTGTCGGCCGGCCACGGCTCGATGCTGATCTACGCGCTCCTGCACCTGACCGGCTTCAAGGCCGTGACCATGGACCAGATCCGCAACTTCCGGCAGTGGGGCTCCAACACCCCGGGGCATCCGGAATACGGCCACACGCCGGGGGTGGAGACCACCACAGGCCCCCTCGGCCAGGGCATCGCCACCGCCGTCGGCATGGCCATGGCCGAGCGCCACCTGGCCGCCCGCTTCGGCGAGGATCTGGTGGACCACCGGACCTGGGTCATCGCCGGCGACGGCTGCCTGATGGAGGGCGTCAGCCACGAGGCCGCCTCCATCGCCGGCCGGTTCCGGCTGAACCGGCTGACCGTCCTGTTCGACGACAACAACACCACCATCGACGGCGAGGCGACCATCGCCG